>JAPLHX010000182.1 GCA_026389415.1 Coprothermobacterota bacterium
TAGATGCCGGGTACGCTGAGGCACCCTTCTTTGGAAATGAGCTTGCCTCTTCGAGCAATGATGCGGGGATTCACTAGAACGACCAGGCCTTCACCGATATCGATCACTGCTACCTGCTCCGCGACTCCGATTTGGGTAGCAGCAAGACCGATACCCGGAGGATCAGCGTGATGCAGAGTATCGCACAACTGCTGAATCAGCTTTCGCGTCTCGCCGGATAGCTCACGCAAAGCCCTTGCCTTTTTTCGTAAAATCGGATTGGGCAAGCTCAGGATTCTATTCACGAAAGCGCTTCACGGAAATCTGCGTCTTCGCGGACTAGTATTCCTGCATGATGCGCTTTATTTGGGCAGTGATTTGCAGTGCATCATCGAATTTTCGCTGCCACAAATTTCGACCAAAGATCAGGCCGGTACAGCCCGCATTCATGCAGAGCCGAACCTTGTTGAGCAAATCCCCATCACCAATTTTGGAACCACCGGATACCAAAACCATTGTTCTATTGGCGGTTTTAACCACTTTTGCCATGGCTTCCTCGGGTGATAGATAGAGTGTGCTGTAAGGAGTTGGACAAGATTTCAACTTTTCTGGGTCGTCTTCCGGCTCATTCAGCTTAACCACGTCTGCTCCCAGTTCATCAGCAACTCGTGCAGCATAATCCACAGCAAAGAGGCTATCACGCCCCCCCTTTGCGTCGATGGCTTCACCCCGAGGGTAAGACCAGACGATCAGGGGCATTCCGAAGGTGTCAGATTCTTCGCGCACCTCCAGGAATTGTAGAAAATCCTGATCCTGCAACGGGGAACCTACATAGATAGTATAGCCGACAGCGTCTGCTCCCAGCCGGACTGCGTCGCGTACGGTGGAGGTCAGAGGAGAGAAAGCCATTTTTTCGGAGGGGATGGATGTCTTACCGTTAAGCTTTAAGACAAGAGGTATCTGACCGGCATATTTCCAGTAATACTTCTCGGCAAGGCCAATCTGAAAGACAATACCGGAAAAACCACCTTCCTTGGCCAATCGCAATTGGAATTCTGGGTTGGCAGATTCCGGGTTTGCGAAAAAGTCACGTGGCCCGTGTTCCAATCCTTGATCAATGGGCAGCAAAAGCATCGTTCCATTGCCGGGACCAAATTGATACAGCAAACGGTGCAGACGCGTGCGCTTGCCGGCCCCAAGATGATTCAGGTCATCCAATTGTGGTCTCAATCCGAGCGTATCCATCGTTTCTCCTCCTCTGTTTACCGGCAATGCCGGCTATTCTTCATCCTTCTTTATTGGCCTGACGTTGATGATAGTCATCAATCGCAGCCTTCAAGGCTTCTTCTGCTAGTACGGAACAGTGCAATTTTACGGCCGGGAGTCCTCCCAGAGCTTCCACCACGGCCTTGTTGGAAATACGTTCTGCTTCCTCAACCGTTTTTCCTTTTACCAACTCCGTCACCATCGAACTCGTGGCAATGGCCGCTCCACAACCAAATGTCTGAAACTTGATGTCGGATATGATGCCGTCTTCTATCCGGATCATCAATTTCATCACATCACCGCATACCGGATTGCCAACCTCACCCACGCCGTCCGGTTTCTCCAGCTCGCCCATATTGCGGGGATGGAGAAAATGGTCCAATACTTTCTCCCCATACTGAATGTTCATGCTTGATCCTTCCTTTTTATTGATCAAATGATAGCATTCAGGGGAATAAGTATTCCAATGGGATCTGACTTGAGAGGAGCAATGAGATGTTCGATCTAACCGTGGTTGGAGCAGGACCCGCTGGCTATGTCGCTGCCCTGTATGCTGTCCGAAAAGGACTGCGGGTTGCCCTGGTTGAAAAAAGCCTGGTCGGTGGTGTCTGCATGAACGCCGGATGCATTCCCTCTAAAGCTTTAATCGCTTCAGCAGAAACCCTAGGTCGTATCCAGCGGGCTGCAGAGTTTGGCATCGAAGTCGCAGGAACTATCCGCCCGCATTTGCCTGCTATCATGTCGCGCAAAGAAAAAATAGTGGATGGGGTGCGCCGTGGAGTGGAAACGCTAATTCATACGAGCAAAATTGCGTTGATATCGGGCGAGGCACGCGTAATCGCTTCAAATAAGGTTTCCATTGGGGACCAAGTGTTGGAGTCCCAGCACATTTTGCTAGCCATGGGTTCTGTGCCGGCGACTCTGTCCGGGTTTCCTTTTTCTGGAAAACGGGTACTTTCCACCGACCACATCTTAGCCTTACAGGAAATCCCCCGGCACTTGTTAGTTTTGGGATCAGGCCCAGCAGGCTTGGAAATGGCTTTCTTTTATGCGCAACTTGGTAGCCAGGTTACAGTCGTGGAGCTGCTGCCGCGGGCTTTACCCATGGAGGACGAGAGTATCTCTAAATTGATCGAACGAGAAATGAAGAAACGTAGGATCGCGTTCCTGCCGAATGTGCAGTCTCGTGGAGTGGAAGAGGAAGCGGACAAAGTCCGTCTTCATCTGCCGGAAGGGAAGGTGTTGGAAGGAGACTACCTTTTTGTCTCGGTCGGGCGGGCGATATGCAGTCGTGGAACCGGGCTGGAGGAACTAGGCGTGAACATGGCGCCTAAAGGCGAAATCCTTGTCGACAAGTTTATGCGAACGTCCGCAGACGGAATTTATGCAGCAGGAGATGTAATCGGCGGTTTGATGTTGGCACATGTGGCTTCCGCCGAAGGGAAAAGCGCTGTGGATAGTATCCTAGGGAATCCCTCACAAATTCGCTATGAGAGTATCCCCTGGGGTATTTTCACAGTCCCGGAGATCGGCCGCGTCGGTCTGACAGAGAAGGAAGCACGAGAACGGTATCATAATGTTCGGGTAGGACGTTTCCCCTATCGGGCACTCGGCAAAGCGATGGCTATTGGAGAAACAAGCGGTGAAGCCAAGATCGTGACGCTTTCCAGTGGCGAGATCCTTGGCGCGCATATTATCGGATTCTCCGCCTCCGATCTAGTTCAAGAGATATCGGTTTTAATGCAATCCGGCGTAAAACTGGATGATCTTGCGCATACCGTATTTGCCCACCCAACACTGTCTGAAGTTCTGAAGGAAGCATTAGAAGACCTGGAGGGTCTTTCTCTGCATCAACTGCCTAAATCTTGATATGAGGTGGAAGGAACGTGTGAGTTGTGTATCATAGCAAGCTTTCCCCACCGTCGATGGTGAGGGTTTCGCCGGTGATGTACTCATTCTCTAATAGAGTGATGGCAGCCTGAGCCACCTCTGCCGGATGCGCGAATCTGCCGAGAGGTATGAACGGGTAAATCAATTCAGCTTGCTCCCGGTCTTGTTTGTCAAAGGTGGTATCCACATAGCCCGGAGCTATAGCATTCACTCGCGTCCGAGGAGCAAGAATCCTAGCCAATCCCTTGGTCAATGCCAATAAACCCGCTTTCGCAATGGAGTAGGGGAGGGCATCCAGCTCCAGACTGAAGGCAGAACTAGAGGCGATATTCAGGATGCTGCTTCCCTCGGTGAGCCAGGGGAAGACGGCTTTGCTGCAAAGCCAAGCGCTTTTTAAGTTTCGGTCCATGTGCCAATCCCATTCCTGGTTTGAATACGAATGCCAGGCTCTGTGGAGAATCCATCCAACATTGTTCACCAGAATATCAATAGAACCGAAACGGTCTACGGCCCGTTGTATGAGAGCTGTCGCTCCTGATTCTTGGGTGACATCCGCCGGAACCAATGAGACTTGTCCCAATTCTCCAAGCTCTTGGGCGACATAGAGGCCACGATCAAAGTCGTGGGCGCAGTTCAGGGTCACCTTGCCACCGGCCTTAACGATCGCTTCCGCCAAAGCCAGACCAATTCCACGAGTGGAACCCGTTACGACAGCATGTTTTCCTCGAATCATCATCCTCCTATTATAATGGCTGTGTTTCTATCGATGGATTTCACTTCCAATGCTCGGGATGGTTTATAACCCCTCTCCATCAAGGATTGCAAGGAATAACAAATCCGTCCACAGAAGCGGTTCACCGGCGGATATCCGGCAACTAGATGCCGGATCTCTTGACCCCCCCTTATCACAAGTCTTCCATCAACGGCTACCCGAAGAGACGGACCGATCGTTTTCATTATGAATACGCATAAGGGATCCTTGATGCGCTCATAGCTCATGCAGCTTCCTTTGATCATTGAAAGGGATTTTGCATCATCCATTCTTGCTCCTCTGCCGGAAACCGTATTAGAATCCAGCCTTTCTCTCCACATGCCGGAAAAAGAAAAAATAGGTTCCAGAAGAAAGAAGGTAGAGCCCGATAGTGATGTAGAAAGAAAGGCTGAAAGAGCTGAGATGAATGATCATCCCTCCCAAAGCGGAGGATAGTGCCCAAGATCCATTCCAAGCAAGTGTTGTGAAGCTATTGGTTACCTCCCGATCCGCGGCGTCCGCATGTTCCATATTGAAAAGGCTTTGAATGGGCCCGGACATGTTCATCAGAGTCCCCCGGATCAGAAATGCGACGATGACTAGAGGTAAGGAAGGAGCTAGCGCCAAGACTAGCATGAAAGGAATCGACAATAGCTGGGAGAAAACGATCGTACGGATCATGCCAAAGCGGCGAGCGAAAAACGGGCCGGATAAAAAACCCAGGACCATCATTGCCTGGAGCAATGCAAAGTACAGTCCGATTTGCTCTGAAGTAGAATGGAAAACCTCACGGAAATACAAATTCAAAAAGGGTATAACCAAACCAGCCCCCATGCCAACAAGAGCATATGGAATGACTAGTTTAAGGATTGTCCTCTTTTGCTGAGCACGGATCAGCGATCCCAAGGAAATGGTTTGTTTGCCCAATGGTTCTCGAATGCGAGAAAAAGGGAAAATACCAATCAGTGAAAGGCCAATGCCGCTAATAAGAGAACATTGCAGGCTGACCAGCTTGCTGGTGCCTGCGAATTGGAAGAATCCAGGTAATACACCTCCCAGTAAATTGCCCAAGATGCCGGCCAAGACACCCACGGCCATCGAAAAGGCAAACAGATGAGCGCGTTCGCTGACGGAGCTGTTTCGCATAAAAAAAGGAGAAGCGATCAGGCGTGTCACCGTGAGAACCCCACCAGCGAATAAATTCGCACCAAGGAGCAGATTCGGTTCTAGGTATACGGCTTGCAACAGAAAACCCACCGCTGCCAGGAGGGTAGACAGGGTCAAGATATGGCGGGTATTGTACCGCTTGGCCCAGTAGGCTGCAGGAAGAGCCGCCAAGAAAGTCCCAATCGAACCGAAGGAAAGCACTTGCCCGATGACGGACTCATCGAAGCCGGCTTCCAGCAAACAAAGGTTGAAAAGAAGGCTGAAGATGGAAATACCAATGCTGGTTAGGAACGTACCAAAGAGAAACCAGCGCGCATTCGGTTGGAACAACCTAATTTCTTGCCAATAGTTGCGAAAACCTTGTGCAATGCCAGTCATTGGTATCGTCTGTTTCCTCTTGAGAAAATGGATTAGAACGTTTGCTCTGGCTAGGAAAGAATCCCCACATGAAAGAAGCCAAGCATGCGGACCTTGATTTCCCAGATCGCCGAGCTCTATCCCTTCGATCCTGCAGACCGCCATCTTCAGGGCGGGTATCTCTTCATCGAGGATGACACGATTGTGGCTCTGGGTGCCGGGGAGCCCCCCCGCGCTCAAGAACGCCGCGGAACAGGTGATCCGGGGTCGGGATCGCCTGGCGCTGCCCAGCTTCGTCAATACCCACCATCATTTCTACCAGACGCTGTTTCGCAATGTCAAAGCGGTGCAGAACAGCAGGCTGGAAGACTGGGCGGTTGCCTTTTACGAGCTCTGGCAACACATCGACGAAGAAGCTGTGTACCAAGCCAGTCTGGTCGCTTTGCTGGAGATGCTCAAAAGCGGCGTGACCACCACCTCGGATCACCATTATCTGTTTCCATCAGGGTGTCCGGGGATGATCGACGTCGAGATTGAAGCCGCACGAACGGTGGGAGTCCGTTTCCACCCCACCCGGGGCAGCATGTCCCTGTCACGGGACGAAGGGGGGCTGCCGCCCGCCACGGTAGTCCAGAGCAAGGACCAGATTCTGGCGGACTGCGAGCGTCTAGTGGCGAAGTATCACGATCGAACGCCGCGAGCCATGGTGAGGATTGGCCTGGCGCCATGCTTTCTGTATGAGGTGACCTCGTCACTGATGCAAGACACCCGGCGGATGGCGGAAGCAGAAGACCTGTGCTACATACCCACCTGGCGGAAACAGTGGACGAAGTGGCCTTCTGCCGGGAACAATTCGGCCGCAGCCCGGTGAACCTGATGGAGGAATGGGGATGGTTGAACCCCCGCACCTGGTTCGCCCATTTCATCCACCTAAACCGGGAAAATCCGGTGAAAGCGAGCCCCGCGGGCGTGGGGATGTCCTACTGCCCTTCCGCCAACATGCGCCTCGGTTCCGGCATCGCACCGATCGAACCGTTGCAGGCGGCAGGGGTGCGGACCAGCATCGGCATCGACGGCAGCGCCGGCAACGACCTGAACAACATGGTGCTGGAACTGCGCAACGGGCTGCTGCCGAAGCTCTTACGCTACGGGGCGGAGGCCATGACGCCCAGACAAATCCTGTCCATGGCCACAGAACAAGGAGCCGCCGTGCTGGGCCGGTCCCAGGACATCGGCTCGCTGGAAATCGGCAAGGCGGCGGACCTGGTGATGTTTCGGCTGGATACGCTGGAACTGGCGGGCGGGTTGGACGACCCGTTGGGCGCACTCCTGTTTTGCGATGTGAAACAGGCCGATTTCTGCATGGTGAATGGCGAAATCCTGATCCGGAACGGTGAGTTGCAACGATTTTCCGCTGACGAGCTGAAATCGATCATCCGCAAACATAATCGCCTTTCGCGCAAGCTGATCCGGGGGGAATGACCGGAGCCACTGCCAGAACAAGCCGGCGTTAGAAAATAAGTGCAGGAACCCGCGCTGTCTCTAAAGTCCTGTTTGAGTCTTGCACAATAGGATCTTTTCAGAAAATCTGGAAAGGAGGGCTTGCAAGCATTGACCAGAGTTACTCTGGCCCGACATGGCAGCACAGAATGAAACGAATCACCCCGCTTCCGCGGCACCGCACAGTTCCCCTTGAGCAAGAGGGGTTTCAAGCAGGCAGAGCGGTTGGCATTTCGATTTGGACAACAAAAACTCGCTGCGATCTATAGTAATCCATTATTGCGGGTTCGGGGAACTGCGGAACCGATACGCCGGACTCACCAATTGCCGCTCAAACTGCGCGACAGTCCAAAGAACATAATTACGGTAAGCGGGAGGGACTCTCCAAGGAGGAAGTCTCTTTCAAAAAGCCGAAGTTCTACCAGCAATACCTTTTGAACATTGAATCCCTTCGTTTTCCTGAAGGAGAAACGCTGGAGGATCTGTGGCTGCTGGCCATGCAAGTACTGAGCGAAGTCGTATAGTGTTATCCGCAAGATGAAGTGGTTCTCATTACACACCAGGTTGTAGCAAGAGTATTGCTCTGTGCAATCTTAGGAGTTGGGAATCACCTTTGTTGGCGGCTTGGGCAAGATCCTGGATGTCTGAACATCATTGAGCATCAAGAAGGCATTTTCAATCTACAGCGGATGAATGTGATTCCATAAAAACCTAGGTATACGGCGATTGATGAAGGTCATTGAACGGTAAATTGCCCGCTGGTAAGGAGATTTCCCTCTACGAAAATATCCACGGTGTACTTCCCGGGAGCGAGGAATCGATTGACCACACCGCGGATTGGGTAGGTCACTCCCCAGAAGCCGCTGCCGGACTCTCCGATGCTCCATAGCTCGGACTTGCCGTATAGAGTTTGCTCCTGGCCATCGCGATACACCTTTTGCGTAACCAGGTAGGTGTCCTTCATGTTGCCATATTCGAATTGCAGGAAAATTTCCACCGTTCCTGCAGGGAAATCCTGCATTTCCTTGTAATCGATCAGCTTGCCGTTGTCGTCGTAGACTGGATCCGTAAAAAAGACCAAAGGAGACATAGTCCCTTCGATCGGCCGCGGGTTGGCTTGTTGAAAAGAGGTCAGGCATACGAAGGCTTCCTTCAATCTCTTCTCCATCCAATCCATGCCCTCAGCGGGTTGTGAGGTTTGCAACTCATAGAGGTTGCGGATCATGCTCTTGAAGTACCATGGATCCGAAGATAAGGCATGGCGAGGATCCGAAGCCCAAGCGATGGCATCTTCCAAAGTGGTTTTGGCCTGATCGATCTGGCCGGATGCCAGCTGGTTCAATGAGATTTGCAGTCCGATCCCAAATCTCTGTTCCGGCACTTTCTCTAGTGCAGTTTGCAGGGCTTGGAGGGAACCCTGGTGATCACCGGACAAATAGAGTGCCCAACCTAGGTTCCAAAATGAAAAAATATCGTTACGACCCAACCGAATCGTTTCCTGCAAATCTGCAATCGCTTGATCTAGCTCCCCCCTGCTGGGATCACTCTGGTCGCTGCCGAATAGAATACTCTGAGCCTTGATCAAGTGAGCGGCTCCACGGCCCTGGTAGGCGGAATCATACTGGGGTGAAACTGCCAGAGCCTGGTCGTAATAAGCGATGGCCTCATCAACCGGTTTCCCTACCGAGGTGTGATACGACAGCAGTTCGTACAATTGCGCTTTTTGCGCTTGACCATAGGCCTTACTGTACAAGCGAATCGCATCCAGAGACGGAGTTTGAAATGGGATGGACATGGTATAGAAGGTGAAACAGACTACAGCTAGGGTTAAACAGACACCGGTGGCGGTAAAAAAGAGTCTCAATTTTCCGGAAATGGTGAGCGAGAGACCGTAGAAAAACAAGGAAACGGCGAGGATAGTAATGCCCAGCAAAAAGGAATCAGCCTGTCCTCCCCGGTAGACGGCCTCATCGTTCTTCACTTCTTGCAGCTCATTCAACTCTGTCGCTGGAACGAAGTTCTGATCTACCAGCAGTTGAACCATATCGAAGATACCAAATTGCGGGTCGAAATAGGGAGGTTGAAGCGATTGGGCTAGCGGTCGAAGAGCTTCCTTTAGCAGTGTGATTCTCTTTGATGTGAGATCGATCAACAATTGATTGACGGTACCCTCATCGGCAGGCAGAACCGACTCCAACGTTTCCAGTTGGGAGAGTTCCTGGTATTTGCTGATTAGATCGGATTCCAAATTCCAATTGCTGTAAGCCTGTGCGCCCAAGGTGATGGATTGGATCGCTAAAACGCGGCTATCCCGGGCCAGGGTCGACCCTTGCACCTTAACGTCCTCTCGAAGGAAAACAAGCATAGAACCAAGAAAAGTTGTCAAAACTATTAGCAAGCTGAGGATGATTTTGAAACGTTTATCTACCATTTCCCGCTCACTTCAAAAGAACCCGGCAAAGGCAATGACTAAGCTGAAGATATACATGCCGCAACCCATCGCAGCCGGAAAAAACTTCCACCGGTTGCTCAAAACTAAAGCCAAGGTAAAACAAACCAGCGCTCCTGATAAAATCACACCAGATAGGGCAAAGTCGAGCGCTCGACCTCGCTGAAAATCAACCCTGGGGAAATACACTTGAGGGTCGATTGCCTGCATCGTTGCCACTTGTGCCAACATCGCCTGCCGGTAGCGGTCTTGATCAAAGAAGGAATTTGTTACAGAACTGGTAAACTGCTCATGAAAGTAATCGATATCCACCAGATCTCGATACACAGCCGCCCGGTTGATGGATTCCATCCGGCCGTAAAAAAGTTGATCCAGCGCCTGCTGGGAGTCAATCATTGTCGTGGGGACCTCGGTAGTCTGATCCATCGTGATCTCGGCGTTGCGATAGTCAAGAAGATAGGAATCAAAATTGATCTGATTCCGATAGAGATTGGCGGAAATCTCGATCTCTGCTTTGGCTCGGGCTAAAGCAGCTTTGATCCCGTTCGATTCCAAAGTGGAAGCCTCTCCGCTGCTTTGCGAGGATTGCCAGGCCACGAAAGCGCCGGTTACGGCGACCAGTGCGATCAGAACACTGACAATCGTCTTGAAAGAGCTCGTTTTTTCTTGACCGTCCTTCATTTGTTTCTCCCTAACAGGAAAGTATTTGCCACTATATTGCCAAAATGCCCGATCTCCTGTAAAATGCGATTATCCCTTTTGTGTCTTGTACTTATCGCCGAAGAGGACCGTCGACCTCCGAGCCGCCATTTCCAATCCGATCAATAAGAGCATCAAACCGTTCCAGAGGAATCCATAGCGCATTGTGAGATAAATGAAGAAAGCTATCACTCCGAAGACCGCAGCTGCGGGTACGGGTCGCCCTAGAACGCGCGTAAATTTACCCAACGGGGTCTTCCAAAAGAGAATGGAAAGCAATAGGGTAGCTGTAGTGAAAATCGCCGCATCAAGGGGTAAAACCACGATTAGGAAGCCGAAGATGGTCGTAAGTCCCCCTCCACCGGCAAAGCCAAAATATACGGGCCAATTGTGACCAGCAACCACGGCTAAACCACAAACCATCTCTACCCAAGCAGGGACGAGAGGGGTTGGCAGAAAAATGCAAAGCAACCCTACGCAGACACCCTTGAGGGTGTCTGCTAGTAGAACCAAGACGCCCAGTGGCGTCCCATATTGGCGAAAGACTCCAGATGCTCCGGCATGATCAACTTTGCGGATATCTGTTTTTCTCAATCCCCGGCTAACGATGATGGCGAAGTTGAATGAGCCGATAAGATAACTGGCTACGATCAAGGCAATCGCTACAGGTAGCGAAAACTCATTCATGCCTGCCCCTCCTTCGGAAATAGGATTTGCACCATTCTCGGAGCGATGGAAAAGCGGTTCGGCAACGTGCCAAGCAATTCACCGTCAGCAAAACAATGCACTTTGCGCGCGGAATTTGGACAATTCAAGTAGAGGTCCTTACCTTGAAAATAGAAAACCCCACTATCATGGATGTGACTTCCAGAAAAAACCTTCGGAAAAAGGGAGAAAAGGTGTAAGCGGGTTCGAGATGTGATGACGCAAGCATCCAATAAACCGTCATTGGGAAGAGCCTTAGGCAGGATCTGCATCCCTTGTGCATACGTCGTAGTATTCCCTACGGCGACCAAGTAAGTTTGAGGAAACACTCTGGTCTTACCATCCAACGCGAATTCCAATGGGAAGGGGCGGAAGAATGACAGAGTCCAAAGTGCAATCAGCGTATAGGCAAAGCTCGTTTGAGGCAAAAACCGCCGCCATCGAGCGGCAGTGAACGCAGCCTGACCATCTAGGCCTACACCTCCGACGCCGAGAAAATAGCGGCCGCGGGTTAAAATGGCATCCATCGATTTGGGGATTCCATCAACGAGATTCTGGATGGAGTCCTCGAGATTTTGAGGTAAGCCCAAGTCCTTGGAAACGTCGTTTCCGCGACCGAATGGCAAGATACCCATCACAGTGGATCGGAACGAAAGCCCATTCAGAACCTCAAACACAGTACCATCTCCCCCACAGGCTACCACTCGGTCAAATCCGGCTTCAACCGCCTGACGGGCCAAATCTACGGACACGCCTGCATATGTGCTTTCCCACACTTCCACATCGCAGCCAAGGGATTGCAGCTTCTCCTTTGCGTAAGGAGTAATCTTTTTGGCCTTCCCCCCTCCTGCAATCGGATTCATGATGATGACTACCCGCATTCATCTCCTTTGTTGTCACTTGGCGAAGGAATAGAATGAAATCACTTAGTTATATTGCATGAAGCCCCGCCTTCTTACAATAATAGTCCATTCTTGTG
>JAPLHX010000331.1 GCA_026389415.1 Coprothermobacterota bacterium
CAAAAAACAATCAGTTCGCTTGAAGCCCCTCAGCAAAGTCGCTAGAATTCATCAGCCTTTAGAACGAATGATAGCCGGCGTAGCTCAGCGGTAGAGCTGCTGAATCGTAATCAGCGGGTCGGGGGTTCAAATCCCTCCGCCGGCTCCAATCTTCTCCTCCAAATAGCAATGAAAACTGAGGCTCCGATGCCATAGGCGAGCTTCTATCCACTGGCTGTATCTAGTATTATGTAATCTGGCGGCACTCCACGTAGAACCGTTTCTCCTTGGCTTCTCCCATAGAGAAGGTTTTGCGAGGAAGCGCACCGTCTAGAATCACGGTCTTGAAAAGGTCAGTCTTCGGCATGGCAGGAAGGTAGATGCCCAGATTGCCTGGCTGCATGCCCAATTTCGTCACCACATCCTGTCCGTGAACGTAATCGATCTTGCTGGCCCTCCCATCCTTTAAGAAATCGTCTAAGAAGGCCTGAACCGTGCCGACCGGCAGATTGAGCGAAGGCTTGGTAAAATGGGCCAGACCGAATCCTTCCGCCGAGATAAACCCCACGGTCTGCCCCGGATTCTCTTGAGCGGCTACGGCTTCCACCATTTCCTCTATCGAGGCAGAGCGCCAGTAGTGGTATGTTTTGCCGAACACTCCACCTAAAGCTGACTGGATGTCCGCCTTCACGTCGAATAGCACCCGATGGATTGGCGCGAACTCCAATCCTTGATCGTGTACGTTTTCCAACTCGACCAAGGCATAGCGGGCGGGGTGTCCCATCCCCACCTTGGGTTTGACCTTCTCCCAGATTGCCTTGGCTGTGGCCAGCGAGTGATTTCCATCACCCACTGCATAAAGCAGCACGCTCTGGTCGGAACCCGCACCATATTTCTTTTGGAAACCAGCCGGATCAGCCAAAGCAGCTAGTGACGAAACTACCTGCTGCTCCAGCGCACAATCTTCCACTCGATACCCTTTTACATGGCCACTTCCCAGCATCAAATCGAAATCATAGAGCGGAACCAACCTGGCGGAAGCCAGCGGCTCGATCACCGTCTGACCCGGATCATCGATCAACACCAGGATGTGCGGCAACTCCAGGGGTGCTCCCTCCCGAATGCGAATCCGCGGCGGCAAGCGATCCAAAATTGTTCCCTCGGTAGCCCGGACCATGGTCTGGGACCCCTTGTTGTAGTCGTATCGCTCCAAGTCCAAAGCGATGATTAAACCCCGACGGGTACGTCCTTCCATCGACCGTTCCAGATAGATCAAACCCTCTTGTTGTTGCAAGAGGCCATGCTCGAGGTAGCTGTGCATGGTTTGGCGGGTGCTCTGAACTCGAGCTGTCTCTTCGAGTGTGCCCAGGTAGACCTCGGGCAAAATCATGTGCAAAGTGGAAGGTGCGGATCCCACGGTTTGCTTGACCTCGTCCCAATATTCCGGTTCGGAGGTGAACTGGTCACAGGCAATGACAGCCCACTTGGTCATATCGGTGTCGGGCTGGGGTAAGAGAATATCTGCCACCTGCAAACCAATCGATGGATAGTTGCGCATTGTATTTTTTCTCCTTTATCCGGTCGCTGTTCAGCGCACTATTCTAGCTAAGAACAGGGGGAGCCGGAAAGGGGCGATTCCGCGCTTGCGCACCATTTGGTCAATTGTTATACTGTTTGGTCGCGTGGCGAGGTACCCAAGCGGTCAAAGGGGACTGACTGTAGATCAGGTGGTGTAACGCCTTCGGGGGTTCGAATCCCTCCCTC
>JAPLHX010000026.1 GCA_026389415.1 Coprothermobacterota bacterium
TTGCGGATCTCCGGCGGGAAGCAGGACTCAGGCAGGTTGTGCACGAGGACTTCTCTTTCCGCGAGGGATGCGGAGGAGTTTCTCGAGGTAGGCGATGCGACTCTTATAGGAGCGTATCTCCTCCCGGCAGCGGTCCCGCTCTTTGAGTTGCTTTTGCAAAGTGGGGAGCTCGGCCTTGGGGATGTGGCGATTCACCACCCGGCCACCTTCACGAGCGACCAAGTAATGGTAGGAGTAACGTCTTTCCCTCACCTGTTTCACGCGGACATTCAAGGCTCCTTTTGGATAACCGTCCACCTTGCGCTCCAAGGCTCCCAGCGCAACGCGGCAGCGCTCGTGCTCATCCTGGAGCATCCCTTGGACGACGGCGTCATTTTCCGCTACTTTCATATCTGAAGTATAAGATTGTAGCGGAAAAGAGTCAAGGTTCAGTACTCGCAACCTTCATTTCCCCCGCGGCAGGTGATTTCTGCAGCAGTTGCCCACTGCTCCAAGACTAGAGCTGACGCAGCAATAACCCATGAATTACGCCCTAGCTGGCAGGAAGTGGCCAGCTCGATACACCAGCCTCTAAAGACAAGACGATCAGTTGGTTGCCGAAGAAATGCTAAAACACAAGACCTGACCCCATTTTTAAATGAAATTGGAAGAAACGGGTTGGGTCGCACGGGCACGGGATTATTACGATTTATGGCAAATTCTTGTTCGCAGCAAGTCTCAGCTAAACTTCGTGATTCTGCCTGATTTGCTCCGTCAGAAATGTGAAATTAGGGGGGTAGGTTTCACGGGAATTGACGATTTTTTCCCAGTGCACTTATTGGAGACAGTGGAGCAAGGCTGGCAAAGGGACTTTCGGAAGTAGTGAGACAACCGCCATCGTTTCCTAGAATGATTTCTGAATTACGGATATTGCTTCAGGATGTGCCGATCACATGAGAACATTACCTTCAGTACATGTAACCAGCCTTTTATTTTGGAGGTGGGACGTCCGCCGTAGGTCTATTCCAAGGAATTGATCGAACTGATCTTCCGACAGTCGTACTGGAATAAAAGGACAGATTTTGTTTCCACCCAGGAACTGCCAGTCAACTGTCCCCGTTGGAGCGATTTACGGATCGGCTCCCATTCTCCCGCCGAAATGGTTTCTTTGATCCAGGCTGCATCGCTTTCCGTTCACTTTTTCTCCCCGTCGGCAAGGCAATAGATAAATCTGTCCCCTTTTTGTGTCGCTGTCCCCTTTTTGTGTCGCTGTCCCCTTTTTGTGTCGCTCTCTGGAACGAGGGCGCCACAATGGAAGGCTTGATGCAGTTCTTTTCCCCGGTTGTCAAGAATAATCAGTGGCTGTCCCCAATTCTCCTGTAAGCGTCCTTGCGATGGCAGATCCGAAGAATATGAACATCCTGGTCAAATACCGTAAAAATGACTCGGTATTCCCCCACCCGCAATCTTCGTAATCCTTGAAACTGTCCCTTCAGCCTCGGGTAGTTTTCCGGCTGGTGCGCCAGTTTCTGTTCAATTTGGTCCAGCAGATTGGAGGTGACAGTTTTCGGCAGTTTCTTAAGATCCCGCTCTACTGACTTCTTGTAGAGGACGTTATAGGCCAAGGGATTCGCGCAGCTCTGTGCCGGTTACCAAGGGGTCGGTCAAGTCGTGGTGGCGAACCCAGGCGATCTGCAGATCGGCATATTCCTCCATGTACGCTTCCAAAGCCTTTTGAATGACAAAAGACTTCGATCGCTCGGTTTCCTTTGCAATGCGATCCAACTGATCGGCAAGGTCGGGGGGAAGCCGTACTGAGATCGATGTGGTCATTGCCAACCTCCTGTCTTTTTTGTATTACATCTTAACCAGTTTGATTACAGATGGCAAATCCGCCATCAAGCCAGGCCCCCGTCTCAAGAAATGTAGAAAATCGGGGACAGCTACTAATTATTATCTCTTTTCCCTGCTTTCTCAGGTCTGCTGACGTGCAATCGACCGCAAAATGACCTTCTTCATGGGGGCCTTCTGACGCGGGCCGATGGGGGGTACAGGAGGGAAGATCCTGGCGAGTTCGGGAGAAATGAATTATGATGGTTCTTAAGGTTAGCAGGATATTAGGCAGTTTCAAACCTGCTTTTGCCAGCGACCCTTCTGTTTTATGCAGAGAAATCGTTGTTGGCTTGCAGCGGGCAAATTTTTGAGCTGTTGCGGATCGGATCGGAGTTATGTTTCATCAGCTAGGCCCCCTGCAATAGGAAAGATGATCATTGGAGGCAGGAAATACCTAAGAAAGATCGAACCGTGATAGAACAGCCGACCATGGGCGCAATTCCTCATGACAAGGGTGTGGTGTTTCGGGTCTGGGCACCTCACGCCGAAAAAGTCTTTGTCAGCGGCACCTTCAATGGCTGGAGCGCAACCGCAACCCCTTTGTCGGAAGAGCAGAACGGCTGCTGGTCGGCGGATGTGGCGGAGGCAAGTGTGAGCGATCAGTACAAGTACATGATCCATAGCCCACAGGGTCCTTCCTTCCGGATCGATCCCTATGCCAGAAAGGTGACGAACTCCGTCGGTAACGGGATCATTTACGATCCTTTTGCCTTCGATTGGGGCGAGGATCGCTTCCAAATTGCCTCGTGGAATCAGCTTGTGATTTACGAGATGCATGTCGGCAGCTTTCATGTGATCGAAGAGGGGCGTCCGGGCACCTTGGACAGCGCCATCGAAAAAATGCCCTACCTGCAGGAATTGGGCATCAATGCAGTGGAAGTGCTGCCGATCATGGAATTCGGCGGCGACTTTTCATGGGGCTACAACCCGTCCCACCCCTTTGCCGTGGAAAGCATTTACGGAGGACCGGATGCCTTCAAGCGATTTGTGAAAGCGGCCCACCAGCATCGGATCGGAATCATTGTCGATGTCGTATACAACCACTTTGGTCCCTCCGATCTTGATTTGTGGCGATTTGATGGGTGGAGCGAAAATGATAAAGGGGGAATTTACTTTTACAATGATTACCGTTCGCATACGCCCTGGGGTGAAACGCGCCCCGATTACGGCCGGGGTGAAGTGCGCCAATATCTGCGCGATAACGCACTGATGTGGTTCCAGGAATACCACGTGGACGGCTTACGCTGGGACGGCATCACCTACATCAAAAACATCGAAGGCAGCAACTCCCATCCGGCCGACGACATCGCGGCAGGCTAGAGCTTGATGCAGTGGATCAATGAGGAAACCCGATCTCGTTTTCCTACGAAAATCCGGATCGCGGAAGATATGAAGAACAACGCCTGGGTGACCCGGGAGGTGGGTGTGGGTGGCGCAGGCTTCAATGCGCAATGGGACAGCGAATTTATCAACCCCGTTCGCCAGGCCGTCATTTCCCCGGATGATGCTTCGCGGGATGTGGCAGCGGTGGCCAGGGCCATTGCCTATCGCTACGATGACGATGCCTTTCGCCGCATCAGATTCACCGAGTCGCACGAAGAAGTATCCAACGGACGAACCCGCGTACCGGAGGAGATTTGGCCCGGCAACGTGACGAGTTGGTTTTCCAAGAAGCGCTCCACCCTGGGTGCTGCTCTGGTTTTTACTGCACCGGGGATCCCAATGATTTTTCAGGGGCAGGAACTGCTGGAAGATCGCTGGTTTCAAGATGACGTCCCGATCGAATGGTCTCTTACCAAGGATCATTATGGAATCCTCAGCCTGTATCGAGATCTGATCGCCCTGCGACGTAACCTGTCGGGTGTGACGCGGGGGTTGTGCGGACAAAACACCCAAATTCATCATATCGACGGCGACGCCAAACTGATTGCCTTCCATCGGTGGGACGAACAAGGCTCGGCCGATAGCGTGGTGGTGGTGGTGAATCTGACGAATCAAAGCTGGCAAGGTACGACCATCGGTTTTCCTGCCCCCGGCTGCTGGAAAACGCGCTTCAACAGCGATTCCACCAACTACGACGCCGGTTTCGCCAACCATCCCACGCCGGACATCGAAGCCCGTGCGGAAGAAGCCGACGGGCTGCCCTGCTCCGGCGAAATCAGCATTGGACCCTACACGGTGGTCATTTTTTCGCAGGATCCACCAAGCTAAGCAGATCCCACCCCTCATTGCATCGGGTCGATCAATTTTCGCTGATGGAATTTTTCTATGGGATCATCCCGGGGAAGACGTAGGCCTGCAACATCACCAGTATTCCTACAAGCACCGCCAACGCTACGCTGTGAAAGAAGACGTAGCGAAGAATGCTCCCCTCTCCACCCTGTTGCTGGGTGGCTACCCCGGCCACGACGATGCTTTGGGCATCGATCATTTTGCCCATCACGCCGCCGGAGCTATTGGCCGCTGCCGCCAGCAGCGGCGAAACGCCGACTTGCTGCGCGGTGATTTGCTGCAGGTTGCCGAAAAGAACGTTGGAAGACGTATCGCTTCCGGTGAGTGCCACCCCCAGCCAACCCAAAATCGGCGAGAAGAAAGGAAACAGGACTCCTGTGGAAGCGAACGCCAATCCCAGGGTTGTTTCCAGGCCCGCGTAGCGGGTCACAAAACCCAAAGCCAGCATCGAGGCAATCGTCAACAAGGAAAAACGAACGCGCCGCAGCGTCCCCAGGAAAAGTACAAGCAGGCTTCTTGGTTTCAGCTTCAGGATCAAACCGGACAATACCCCAGTCAATAGCAAGCTGGTTCCGGTGGCGGACAACCAATTAAAGGTGAAGAGTGCATCTTCCACCATCGGTTCTGCCACCACGGGCGGCATTTTCCACACGGCCTGGTGCAGCAGCGGAACCTCAACCCGAATACTGGAAAAACTGTTTAGGAAATCCTTGACGCCCGGCAGACCCCAAGTGAAGACGAGCAGGCATAAAAGGACCCAGGGGAACCAGGCTCCCCATTGCTCCTTGC
>JAPLHX010000053.1 GCA_026389415.1 Coprothermobacterota bacterium
GACCTCTGGGCGTTCGTGGAGCCAGATGGGATCGCGCTTTGCGGTGACCTCTGGTTCAACGACTGCGAGCCGTACATCGCGAGTGGGTCGCTGGCTGGCTCGCTGAACGCGCTGAGCCATCTCCGCGAGTCTGGCGCTCGCATGTGTCTCCCTGGCCATGGCGCGGCTGGAAGCGTGCAGAGCCCGGGCGAGGACGCGATGGAGCGCTACTGCCGATGGGTTGGCGACATGGTCCAGGCTGGCCTTGCACACGGCCTTCGAGGGGCCGACCTTCGGACGGAAGTCCGCCGCGCCTGGAATACCCAACGCGAAGGGCCGCTTCCCATCCGTCTTGCCTTGGAGATCCCGGGGATCCTCGAGGACAACGTCGAGATGATAGAGGCCGAGCTGTCAAGCGAGTCACCCCCGCCCTGATGGACGGTCAAGCCGGCCACCTACAGCCCCGGCGATCGAACTTCAGTCTCATTTACACCGGGGAACTTCACTAGGTTGTAGACGATGGAAGCTTTCCCCCCGGAAACATCTCTAGAGGCCTAAGGCGGTCAGAGATTGCTGCGTTTGCTATTTGTAAAACGTTTAGGGACGTTGTTGAATTGTCAATTTAGCTCCCAACACGCTATGCGGGTGGATGGGCTGAGAAGCTTAAGCCCGCCACGTTACGAATCGCTCCCGCTTCACCAAGACTAGCTTCCCGTTCCCGGCCTTTATCCAAGATAGATAAGGACCATTCTTGCATGAAATACTCCCGATCCGCATCGTAGAGAAAGATATCTCGCTTCTCGATGCCTCGCTCCATACCATGCTGGAGAAGTTCGGGTAGATCCAGCCTGTCGAGTCTTGGAATGGGATCAGTGCAAGAGCGTCTGCCTGAGTTAGTCAACAATTGAACAACGTCCCTGAGATTCCACTTACCATGCCGGCGAAGTCCGGGTAGATCCAGCCTGGCGAGTCTGGGAATGGGATCAGCGCAAGAGCGTCTGCCTGAGTTAGTCAACAATTGAACAACGTCCCTGAGAATCCCTGAGAATCCTTTTGAACAACGTCCCTGAGATTCCTTTTTGCCCTCCCCTATTGAGCGTCTCCCCGTCATCCAAAGCACCCACTTCCCCGTCATCCTGGGTCCCCTTTATTGTCATGCTGAGCCCTTCGCTTCGCTCAAGGGTAAACTCCGCGCTGAGGGATCTTGCCTGTGACTTTTACATGAATAAACCAACGGCCAGACCCTTCGTCGCGGAGCTCCTCAGGGTGACAAAAGGGCCAGACCCTTCGCAAAGACGGCTCAGGGTGACAAAAGAGGTTGTCATCCTGAGCGCAGCGAAGGATCTTGCCTGTGGCTTTTGACCGATGAAGTACCAAGGGCCAGACCCTTCGCAAAGACGGCTCAGGGTGACAAAAGGGCCAGACCCTTCGCAAAGACGGCTCAGGGTGACAAAAGAGGGTGTAGAACGTTTAGGGACGTTGTTGAATTGTCAACTTAGCTCCCAACACGCTATGTGGGTGGATGGGCTGAGAGGCTTAACCCCGCCGCGTTACGAATCGCTCCCGCTTTACCAAGACCGGCTTCCCGTTCCCGGCCTTTATCCAAGATAGATCGGGACCATTCTTGCATGAAATACTCCCGATCCGCATCGTAGAGAAAGATATCTCGCTTCTCGATGCCTCGCTCCATACCATGCTGGAGAAGTTCGGGTAGATCCAGCCTGGCGAGTCTGGGAATGGGATCAGCGCAAGAGCGTCTGCCTGAGTTAGTCAACAATTGAACAACGTCCCTGAGAATCCCCTTGCATATTGGTCGATCGATCACTGCCCTCCAATATCCCCGAAAATGGCTAAAATCCCCGAAAACCCCGCAGGAAACGTGCGGCATTTTCGGGGATTTGCGGCGATTTCACTCATTTTCGGCGTTTTCGGCCGATTGAAACAGGCCTCAAACAGGCTGTAGGCGGCCCGATAGGGGTCGAACCCGTGTAATCACACCCGGAAGGGGGAGGAAGGCCGGAAAACGCACGTTAGGGCCTCATTGAACAAAGACCCGAAAAGAGCATTTTGGAAGGCTCTATTCGTCTTATTCGTTGAGCTGGCGCCACATCCGCAGGAAATTCCCCCCCCCATAATTTGGACGATCTCTTCCAGCGCAAAGCCCCGCGAGAATTGGGGACAGCCACTAATTTCTTAGGCTTTCCATTCCCATGAGCGGGTCAATCGCTGCAACGGCGACCGCTCGACCGCTATCGGCACAAGACTGCTCCGTCATAACCAGTAGATCGTCGGGTGTGACTCTGTGTGAGACGACGAGACGATCCGAATCAGAGCAATAAATAATTCTGTCCCCTTTTTGCATCGGTAGGCATTCCCCAAAGCCAGGTGCAGCGTGCCTCCGATTTTTTCGTCGAAAAGAATGTCTTTGGTGAATTGCTGAATGCCGAAATTGGTGCCAAAGGCAAACTCTGCGATCCTTCCGGCACCGTCGTCGATCTGTAGGATTTTCTGCAGAAAATCCTCCCCAGTCCTGGCTTCGGCCTTGATCACTTCGCCGCCACGGCTGCCAGACGGAAGATGGTGAGCAAATTGGGGATCGTCAATACCTCAAATGCGCTTCGCCTTTCGTTTGATCCCTTGTACGAGCCCATGCTCGGCCCAGATCAGGCTGGCTCCTATTCTACTCCCCCATCCCCCACGTCGAACCAGAAGTCGATGGTTGACGGCGACCTGTGGTTTCCAGTGCATCTTGTAATCCTCCAAGCCCTTGAGGAAATCAAAAGTCAGGCAACCCTCCTCAATGGTCCGGCGGATGGCCTCAACCTGGAGGATGAATCCGAGGCCATAGCGGGAGAAACGGTCATCTTGCGCGCAGAGGTAGAATGAAAAGCGTTTTCCGAAAGAATAGCCGTAAAGAAATGCCACTGGACGCCCGTCGACCAGGAGGGTGTAGAGCCGCAAAGCTCGCCCCAACAAGGATTTCGCCACTCGTGCGTGGAAACGGCGAAAACCCGGCTGGAGGAACGAGGAGGGGATCCCTTTGTGCAACCAACGGCGCACATTGAGAGAAGCCATAGTATCCAACCGGTCCTGTAAGTTCCCCTGGTCAGCTTCCTCAATCGACCATTGATAGTCGCGGCTGAGCATCCGGGGGTAATACTTGATCTTGTCGCGACGCTTCTTGCCATAATCGCCCAAGAACTCCTCCCAAGTGGTGGGCAGGGTCAGATAGGGTAGCTTACTCTGCAAGGAAACTTGCGTCATCCGTGGGGGAAGAGAAACGTGTAATCGTTGGGAGATGGGATCGTCCGCCGGCAATTCCTGAAGATCGCAGAGCTGCCAGCCCGTATGCTCGTCGAGAGCTTGAGGTAATCCGCGAGAGAAGGCGT
>JAPLHX010000178.1 GCA_026389415.1 Coprothermobacterota bacterium
GTTCGGTCATGAAACTCTGGCAGAAACGCATCACCTCGTTGTCGGTCTTGCCTTTGGGATCGAAATCGGAGCCACCCTTGCCTCCACCCATGGGCAGCGTGGTCAAACTGTTCTTAAACACTTGCTCGAATGCCAAGAACTTTAAGATGCCCAGGTTGACGGAGGGGTGAAAGCGCAAGCCGCCCTTGTAGGGACCGATCGCGCTGTTCATCTGAATACGGAAACCGCGGTTGACCCGAAATTGCCCCTTGTCGTCGATCCAGGGGACACGGAAGATAATGGTCCGTTCGGGTTCCACGATCCGTTCCAGGATGCGGCCTTCAGCGTATTGAGGGTACTTGGCAAACACGGGAGTTACCGATTCAAAAACCTCGCTCACCGCTTGCAGGAACTCTGGTTCTCCTGCGTTTTTTCGCTTCACTTCCTCAAAAACGTTCTCTACGTAGCCCATAAATCCTCCTAGTTGAAATGAGAGTGTGTGGGGTGCCAGCTCAATCCCCTACCCTGCGAGATTATACTCTACTGTCAAGCGGGACAAGGAAAAAACGCGTATTTGACGTAAGTTTCGGTCGAGGAGGTTCCGGCAACGGGTCTGGTGGGCGGAGCAGGGTTCGAACCTGCGACCCCCTCCTTGTAAGGGAGGTGCTCTACCACTGAGCCATCCGCCCACTGTCCAGCAATTATACAGGTTTCCCAGCCGATGCGAAAAAGTTTCCGGTCCAGTTCTAGGGAGTGCCTCGCGTGGTGAAACGTAGCAATTCGCCGAATTGCACCCCAACTTCACTGTAGGCAGCTCGACCCCCATAATTTTCGCCACCGGCAAAGAACCCCAAAATCGAATGTCGGATACCGGACGGTTGGTAGCCTTGGAGTATGGTCAGTGCTTCTTTCTTTTGTTGCTTGACTGGCGCGTAGTCGACCAGAACGTCGGGAGCACTGGAGTGAAACAGATAAAAAGCCAAATCCGGTTGATCCTTTGCAGCTTCCCAGGCTACTCTTCCGGCAGCGCGGTGGTCTTCGTGATGGTAAATGAGCCCTTCGTTGGCGATATCAAAGGTGATCACGGCATCGGGTGAAACCTGCCGGTACAAATCCTTTAGCTCTTGCAGATAGGTCCCGCTTTGACTCAGTTGACGGTCAGGGTGGCGCAGGAAGATCACCCTTGCGTAACCCAAGATCTTGGCTGCTTGTTGCTGTTCGCCTCCCGGATTGCTCCCAGATTGGGTACATTTGCGCCTTGTTCGCCGGAAGTTCCCAATACAAGGATTACGTGGTTGCCTTTTGCGGCCAGGCCGGCCAGGGCGCCTCCCACCCACCATTCCGCATCGTCCGGATGAGCTGTGATAATCAGGAACGTTTTGCCGCGAGAGGCCAACAGCTCTTCTCCCCGCGCTTTGGCAGCCGGCAGATCCCTTGGCCGCTGAAGGGCATCCAGGATCGGCCGGGCCAGTGCCAACCCCAACAATAGGATCAGGAAAAAACCGACGATGATTCACCGGATCCATCGCCGTCGCTTGGTCGCTGTCAAATCCTGCTACTCCTCGTCCGGAGAATTGGCCGACAGAACCGGATGAGCCGCAACTGTCCAATATCCCTTACCTGCCAATGTCTGCGCCACCCGCACTGCTTCATTTTCCTGCTGGAATACACCGAAGACAGTAGGGCCGCTGCCGGAAAGCAATGCCACAACAGCTCCCTGTTGGCGAAGTTCTTGTTTGATACTGGCGATGCTGGGAAGCATCCGGCAAGCTGTTTCTTCCAAATCGTTGAAAAGCAAGCCGGCCATGGTCGCGATGTCGTTTGATTTCAACGCTTTCACAATCGCAGACATAATGTTCGGCGATTCTTCTTTTGGTTGGTAGCGAGTGTACACGTCCCGGGTGGACAAAAAAGTTCCTACCGGCTTTGCCAGCACCAGATGAAAGGAGCAAGAATGCGTCAGTGAAGTGACTTGCTCCCCCCGACCCGCAACCCATGCGGTCCCCTGCCGCATCGCAAAAGGAACGTCGGAGCCGAGCTGCCCTCCTAGCTCTTCTAGCTGCATCGGCGATAGGGGATTGCCGTACGCGTCGTTCAGCAGGATTAGGGTGGCCGCTGCGTCTGCACTGCCACCACCCAACCCAGCGGCCACGGGGATCCTCTTGCGGATCACAATTTCTGCTCCCCCGCGTAAAGAGGTCGCCCGAAAGAATAGCTCTGCTGCTTTGTAGGCTAAATTCCGATCCAGGGGGATGCTCAGTGAGGGGTGACAGGTCAGACGGAGACCCCAACGCAGAGGTCGTATCCTTACTTCGTCAGCCAGGTCAATCGTCTGCATCACCGATTCAATCTGATGGTAGCCATCCGAGCGAAGACCACGCACGGAGAGGGCCAGGTTGACCTTGGCAAGAGCGGGTCGCTGCAAGATCAAGTCGTTTGAATGCTTTCCTGGATGGCTCGAGCCAAGCGGGCGAACTCCTCTATCGTGAGACTCTCACCCCTGCGTTGGAAGACGATACCGCACCGTTCCAACAAGACCTGCAGTTTGTTTCGGTCGAACGCTGGATAGAGTGCCAGCAGGTTATTTAGCAAGGTTTTCCGCCGATGGGCAAACGCGCCGCGAACAAGCTGCACAAATATTTGACGGTTGGGTACATGCACGGGAGGTGCATCGCGTCGAATCAGATGAAGAAACTGGGAATCAACCTGCGGTACTGGATAAAAGCTGTGCCGACCCACGATGGGTCCTTTTTCCAGCTTGGCATGAAAGTCAGAAAGGATCGTTAGGGCGGAATAGGTCTTGGATCCTGGTTTCGCCACTAGACGCTCCACCACTTCTTTCTGCAGCAGAAAAGCAGCGCGCTCCCACCGATGTTCGCGTTCCAGCAATTGCTCAAGCAAGGAGCTGCTCAGGTAATAAGGAAGATTGCCGAAAACCTGATATGTCCCCCCAAAAAGCTCATCCCAATGCTCCTGATTGGCATTGCTAATACGATATTGGAAAGCGGAACTGTGAGCTTGCAATCGTGCTAAAGCCGGTTGGTAGCGATGGTCGATCTCCAACCCGAATATGTTCGCGCCCGTGGTGAGTAATACTTCGGTAACGTTGCCAACGCCACTCCCAATTTCCAAGACTTGTGCACCCGAACCAATGCCGAGAAATTCCACGGAGGCGCGCAATGAGG
>JAPLHX010000204.1 GCA_026389415.1 Coprothermobacterota bacterium
GCAGATTCGGATGGAAGAACTGCGGAAGAAATTGGAACAGGAATACGGGATTCGATGGTGGCAAGACCTTCAGGTGGGCGATACTCTGCGTGAGCAATATATAGCTCCCGGTGCAGCGATTCAGCTAGAGGACTTCTCCCAACTCGACGAGGGCCCATTTTGGCAGACAATCGTACCAAGCTAGCTACCAAATAGATGTGGGTAAATGTCGTTTCAACCCAGAATGCTGGATTCGACGCTGCGCCAAACGAGGGATCGTGAATCAATAGGGGCAGGGCAAGTCGAGGAAGACGTGCTCTAGACCAAAACGGCTCGCCAGAAATTCTCCCAAAGCCTTTACGCCGATCGTTTCGGAAGCGTAATGACCGGCGAAAAGAATGCTTTGGCCGGCGTCCTGGCACATCCGGAAGATCGGTGGGCCAGCTCCACCAGTAATCAATAGGTCGTATCGATGAAAGCCTTCCACCAATAGATCACCAGCGTAACCCGAGACGATGGCCACGGTACGAATACTCTCTTTGCCAAAGGGCCAAGCTTCAATCCGGTTGTGCAATTGCTTCTCCAGCTGCTCGCGAAGTTGTTCCAGCGGAAGAACAGTGGGCAGGGCCCCTGCCCAACCGAGGGCAATACCATGATGGAATCCGAAGGGCTGGAGATCTTGCAAGTTCAGCATACGGGCCAGGACCGCGTTGTTGCCGACGTCTGGATGCAGGTCCAACGGCAAATGGGCAGCATAAAGGGAGCATTCGGCTGCCAAGAGTTCGCGAATGCGTTCGTATTGCACACCCACCAGGGCAAAAGAGTTCCCCCAAAAAAGACCGTGGTGGACCAAAAGCATCTGCGCACCATGTTCCACCGCTTTCCGGAATGCCAACAAGCTGGCATCAGTGGTCGAGGCAATACGCAATACCCGATTGGTCCCGGCTACTTGTAATCCATTCAACGAATCGTCGGGAATCTGTCGAATTCGGAGATACTCATCCAAGAAGGTAACCAATTCGCCTAATTCCATTGTTCAGCTCCTTGAGGGGAACAAGTGATGCAAGTAGTAACCAAACCGAGTGGTTCGGCCATCTTTTCCCAGAACTTGAAGCTGGCCGTTGGGATGACAAAGGACAAAATCACCGATCTGATAACGCGGAAATACCTCACTAGAAACAATCAAGCTCCCACTTTCTCCCGGAACTGTGCGGGAGAGAGGCTTGATGATTTTGGCGATTTCCAATTCAAAAAAACAGGTAGAGGAATTCCAAGAGAGCTCTGATTGTCCCTCTTCCTGCCAGGCGAATATTCCTTCCGCAGCGCAGTAGAATTCGCGAATCGCTATCGCTGGAACCAACCGGCTCAATTCCGGTGCAAAGAAACTCCCTATCTCCGGCAAGCCGGTTAGCAATAACTTGCGTATGTAACGCATTGCTTGCGGCCGCCGGTGTTTCAAGAACCGTAGGAATTTTACGGCCAGCGCTGCTGAACCGATCAAAATTTCGATGGATTCCTGCAAGCGCTCTGCCAATTGATTTAAGAGCCCTCCTTCATTGGTGGGATTCAACGGCTCTTCCACCAAGACAATCCGATTACTAGCGGCTGTAAGTTGTTTCGGCAGAGCACGAAACGAAGGGAAGGAACCCCAATTTGTATTTACCGCTTCTTCTGCCAGCGGTTCCAGGCAAAGGGCAAGCGCACGTGGGCCCAGGTGGTCAGCCAACCAGCGAGAGAAGGAGGAGACGGAAGCCGCCAGGAGCGTAGCTGAGAAGGGAATCAACTTGGGTGAGCCGGTAAAACCCCGGGTGCGGAGAAAAAAGACGGATCCACCAGGAAAGTAACTTGGCAGATCATTCGCCACAGCTCGGTACGTGATCACGGGATAATCCCGTGCAAAGTCCTCTTCGCTCTGCACCATTTCACAATCAAGGTCCCGACTGAATCCCCGTTGATGGTATTCGTTTAGCAAGGATGCCAAGGTGAGTGAAATGCCTTTATTGTTCATCCCTTCGAATGTATCATGAGCAGGAGCATACCGCAGCAAGGAGGCATGAGTGTGGAGAAGATAGTTTTTCTGGTGTTATCGGTTATTTTTCTGACTTCCTGCTAAATCTCCATTCCTGCCAATTTATCTGAAACGATCGGCTGGTCAGCAAATTTCCCTTCGCCCCGATTGTCCGGAGAACAGAGTTTGGAAGACGCCCTCATGCTGCGGCGATCAATTAGCAACTTTGCCAGTGACAAATTGCTGTGGCAACAGATAGGCCAACTTCTTTGGGCTGCACAGGGAATCACTTCTGCTGAAGGAAAACGCACAGCACCCTCTGCAGGGGCTTGCTACCCCTGGAAATCTTCTGCTTCTGGGATGAGGGTTGGGGTCGCTATCAACCGGAATCGCACCGCCTGGATCCATTGGGCAAAGACGACCGACGAATGGAACTGGCAGCAGCTTCGTTAGATCAAAGTTGGATTGCCACGGCTCCCGTGGTGTTCGTGGTCATGGCTCGATTGGAGTGGATACAGGGTAAATATGGGCTGCGCAGTGAACGATACGCCACCTTGGAAGCCGGGCATGCAGCTCAGAACCTGCTCCTTTAAGCGACGACCATGGGCTTGGGTGGTACTCCGGTGGGTGCGTTCGATGATACGGAAATTCAGAGAATCACGGGAGAATCCGCGCTCCCTTACTATGTCATTCCGATTGGTGTGCCTCTGAATTCCCCCTGATAAACGATCCCCTTCTCAAGAATCTTTCCGCATTGGAGGAAAAGCACGTCCTCGGTCTTTGCCACCGCAGATCGAGTTACGGAGTGGGTAATATCTCCCGGCCCAGCTGAAACGCCTTGAGGTTCTCCTCCAGGAAGCGCTTCACGTTCTTTCGCAATGCTTCCTGGAACAACTCCGGCCCAAAGGGGAAGAAATGACTAGCGGCTCCCAGGATTACGATATTCGTGGATTGAGCGTTACCGGCTTGCTTGGCTAAATCTAACGCGGAAATCAATATGAATCCGCGTCGTTGAGCCCGAGCCAGCATTTCTGATTGCGAAAACGGTAGTGGATTCGGCACGAAATTCCGACTCACGATGGCGTGACCGGTGGTAGATAGGAATTGTACGTTGCGCAATGCTTCGACGAGTTCCAGGCCCAGCAAAAGGTCCGCCTGTCCCCTTTCCACCAGCGGGCTCCAGACCTGCTCGCCGATCTTGACTAGGGATTGCACAGGACCACCACGTTGAGCGAGACCCTTGATTTCGGAGCGTTTCGCTTCCAATCCGGCCAACAAAGCGGCTTCAGCAATTAACTTTGCCAACAGTAAGTTTCCCTGTCCGCCTACGCCGGCGATGACAATATCCACTTTGTTCATGATTTTCTCCTCTTGGCTTCGGTCAGACACTCTGAACGGGAGATCAGAACGAATGGTCCTACCTGCTGATACGCTTCACGGAAGATCTGATCCAATTCTGCGTCCGGCCGATAGGGATTGAAAACGCGGAAAGGAACGCCAAACCCTCCCAATACCTGCTCCAACGAGACAGAACGTACTCCTTCACCCGCGCAAGCGGGTGTAGGTTGTCCTCCTGTCATGGCAGTGGTCTCGTTGTCCAGAATGAGGATCAGGAGATCCGCCTGGTTGTGTACAGCCTCTACCATCGGGGGGAGGCCTGCATGAAAAAAGGTGGAATCACCCAAAACCGCCACCGGCTTTTTTACCCCAACGTATGCCAAGCCCAAAGCCATGCCGATGGAGGCACCCATGCAGACAATGGTGTCAATCGTCTCCAACGGAGGAAAGACTGCCAGCGAGTAACACCCGATGTCCCCATTCACTACCGGTGCACCAAGCCGTTTGAGAGCCGCGAACGATTTGCTGTAGCCGCATCCGGCGCAAAAACCGGGAAAGCGCTGCGGCAAGTCGATTTCCGCCGGAGGGGGAGAGTAGAGAAGCTTGAGTCCTTGCGCGACCAAATCGGGTGTCATTTCCCATTCCCGGGGAAAAGTTCCGTCCAGTTTCCCGTGCACTTTAGGGGAGAGCTGTGCCAGGGATTTCTCAATCAGGGGTTCTCCTTCCTCCACCACTAGGATCTCCTCGCAATAATCGAGAAACTCTCCGATCATCTTCATTGGTAATGGATAGGTTCCAATTTTCAGCAAGGAAGAATCCCCGTCCCAATGCTGCCGCGCGTGCAAGTAGGCAATTCCGGAAGCGATGATTCCTCTTTTTCGTGACTTCAGGTTTAGGCGCATTTGATTGAAAGGAGACTGCTCTGAAATTGCAGCCAAATCCGCTTGCTTCTCGTTAAGAGCCTTGTGCAACATCCGAGCATGCGAAGGAACCACTACCCACCGTTTGCGATCGGGTTCCAATCGAACAGTATTGTTTGGCGGGCGCTCCGGGCTGAATTGCACCGGTCCTTCTCCGTAGCAGATCCGAGTCACCATTCGCAACAACACGGGTAGGTGAAGAGATTCCGAGAGTTCGAAAGCAGCACGAGCCATTTCGTATGCTTCTTGGGAATCACTGGGTTCCAAACAGAATGTTTTAGCAAAAAGAGCCAGTATGCGGGAATCCTGCTCATTTTGGGAGGAATACATGCTGGGATCGTCCCCAACAGCCAAAACCAATCCCCCATTGACACCAGTAAAGGTGGAATTGATGAAGGGGTCCATCGCCACATTCAAGCCGATGTGCTTCATCGAGCACAGCGCTCTTTGATTGGCATAAGAAGCCCCCAAACAGACTTCGTATGCTACCTTTTCGTTGACGGACCAATAAAAGGGTACATTGGACCCGCTGCGGGCCACAGTTTCCTGGATTTCTGACGCGGGCGTGCCGGGATAAGCGGCAGAAATGCAGCACCCGGCATGGATCGCTCCCCACGCGACAGCTTCATCACCAGATAACAAGATCTTGCTCATTGGGTCCTCCCTAGAATATGACTCAGGTTCCGCAACAGTATACAGGATCCAAACCCGCTTCAAACAGAAGAAGAGAGAGCCTGCAAGGCCGCATCAAGGTTTTGGCAATTCTCCAGCGATCCTGCAAACAAATCTCCCACCCGTTTCAACCTGGCATGGATCGACAGGTAATTCAGAGAAGCCGGGTTCACCGAATCGGTCAATTCCTACCAAACCAGGGGGCAAGAGACCAGAGCACCCTCCGTTGGGCGCATATTGCAGACAGAAGCCAGCGTTTTCCCGGCAACATTCTGCGTAAAACCAATCCGCACTTTTCCTGTTCGCCGATCGATTTTCCATTCCGGCGTGATCAGATCGGGGAAACGCTGAATCATTAAAGCGGCGAAATTCTGAGCGAATCCCCGCACTTGTTTGTTCGAATAACAACACTGGATCGGCAAGTACAGATGCAAACCGGTGGCGCCTGAGGTCTTCACATTTGCGCGCAGACCGAACGGATCCAGAACGGCTTTCACGAGACGATCCACTTGCAAGGCCTGGGGGAAACTCGTGGGAGGTGTTGGGTCTAGATCGAACACGACAAAGTCCGGATGATCCAGCCGGTCGGAGTGGGAGAACTATGGATGGAAATCGAACCGGGTCACGTTCGCTAACCACACCAGGGTCGGAAGGTCGTTGCACACCACCCAATGGATCTTGTCTCCCCGAGATTCCGATCTGTAGGACCAGATCGGTAACTCATCCGGTTTTCCCTCCGACGTTTCCTTTCCCCAAAAACGGAATCTTTGATGCCATTTGGAAAGCACAACAGGCTTAGCGGCCTGTTTTTAAATGAGGCAGCAGATAGGTAGCGATACGGACGCAGTACTCAAGCATGTCTGTCTTGTGCAACCCGCTCGCAGGAAAAAGGATTCTATCCAGATGAGAGAGAGTGAGTTATTTGCCTTCGACCAGTATCAATTCTCTCTCCATCAGCCAGGCAGGATCCGCTCGAACAAGAGCTGAAATAGGGGGGCGAATACGATAGCCGGAAGGAAATTCGCCACCTTTATTTTCTTGATTTCAAGCAAATTCAGACCTAGACAAATCACCAAGGCTCCACCCACTATTGTCAACGCTAAAATGACCGGATCGGTGAACACTCCAGACAACGTTTTGGCCAACAACGTCAATCCGCCTTGATAGACCAACACGACGATAAATGAGAAGAGGACACCGATACCCAAGCTGCCTGCCAGGAAAATGGACGACGCGCCATCCATGATTGACTTAAGCAGCAGCAATTGGAAGTCACCCTGCAATCCGTCCTGTAAGGAACCAAGAATCGTCATCGGACCCAAGCAGAAAAGCAAGCTGGCAGTAAGAAAACCTTGCACAAAATCCCGATCTTTGAACTTGAATCGGTTTTCGATTCTCCGCCCCAGGGAAGCGAATGCATCCTCGATCGCTAACCACTCCCCCAGCAATCCGCCAAAGATCAACGCTAAAAGCAAAGAAATTCCGCTAGCAACGGAGACCATTTTCATCGCCATCTGTACGCCCAGAATGAGGGTGATGATGCCAATGGCTTGCGTGATGAATCCAAGATAGCGCGCAGGAATACGCCTACCGATCAACAAACCCGATAGAGACCCAACAATCACGGCAGCGGTATTGATTAGTGTTCCGATCACACGAACAATCTAGAAAAAAACATTGCCAAACGCAAGCCTGTGGTGCCACAATCAATCCAAGAAAAGCACCGGGAAAGACATAAAGAGGGAAGGAGGACGGATGCAACCGAACATCACAGACTACCTGCAACCGAAATCGTTGCCGGAAGCAATCGCGCTGATGGCGACCTATTCAGGGCGTGCAGCCTTAGTTGGAGGAGGTCTCGATCTCAGTTGGCGACCGCGCCAGGAGATCCAGATTCTCATTGGGTTAGACCGGATCCCCCTTTCTTACATAGAGTGGCGCCCGGAAGGCTTGGTGATTGGAGCCGGCACAACATTGCGCGAGCTAGCAGATTCCAATGGAGGCTCGTATTTAAACGGGTTATTTGGTCGTATTTTAGACCGGATTGCCACCCCACTGCTGCGAGGGATGATCACTGTAGGCGGAGCACTGGCTCGAGCCTATCCTTGGTCAGATCTATTGCCGATTTTCCTGGGTTGTCAAGCCCACATCACACTATTTGACGGACAAGACCACACGATCCCATTGGAATCGTTTTATCAGGGAAGCTTCCGACAGCTTCTCAAACGTTCCATCATTCGCGAATTGTGTTTGCCAACCCATCATCAATCCATTGCCGCTTATCAACGATTTGGTCGGTTACAAATCGACATTCCCTTACTGAATCAATTTTCCCGCCTAACCCTTGTGGAGGAGCAAATCGAGAAAGCTTCCCTTTGGCTCGGTGCCAGGCCAGGGTTCCCGGTTCGATTGAGCGAGGTAGAGGCGGTTCTGTTAGGGAAGCCATTGAATCAAGTAACTATCGGAGCTGCCGTATCGGTCCTTTCGCCTTCCTTGGTGGGTGCGGATTTCCGCTTGAGCAAGGAATACCGGCATAACCTGGCTACCGTATTCCTGCGACGGAACTTAACTGAGATCTGGAGTCAACATGCAACTATCATTTAAGCTGAATGGAAGCGCTACGCAATGGGAGGATGTATATCCGGGAGAAAACTTGCTGGAAGTCCTCCGGCGGCATGATTGCTGGGAAGTGAAGGGAAACAATTGCACCAATGGGGAATGTGGAGCCTGTACGATTCTGCTTGATGGAATCCCGGTTCCATCCTGCACGGTTTTCGCGGCCAGGGTGGAAGGGCGAAACGTGGATACAATCCGGTTACTAGGCGATCCCGACCATCTCCATCCTCTCCAACAGGCATTTTTACGACATGGTGCTGTTCAGTGCGGCTACTGTATCCCGGGTATGTTACTATCGGCTCACGCCTTGTTGGTTCGTAATCCGCATCCCAATCGAGATGAAATCCAGCAGTCCTTATCCGGGCATTTATGCCGATGCACCGGGTACCTCCAGCAAATCGAAGCCATCGAGGAAATGGCACGTTTGCCGGAAGGAGCGGAATGATGGTATCACGCACGGTGGTTGGGCAGAGCGTGGACAAGCTGGATGGGCCCGCTCTAGTCACCGGGCAAGCGGTTTATACGGACGACTTTAGCTTACCTGGAATGCTCTTTGGCAAGATCCTTTGGAGTTCCCGAGCGCATGCGCGGATCCGAGCCATTGACACGTTCGCTGCTGAGCGCTTGCCTGGAATACGCCTGATTCTGCATCATGGAAACGTGCCGCGCGTGGCCTATACTACTGCTGGGCAGGGTTTTCCGGAACCATCCCCCTATGACTCTTTCATTTTTGATCGAAAGGTTCGTTTTGTGGGGGACCGGGTAGCGGCCGTGTTCGCTGACAATCTGATCGCTGCCCAGGAAGCCGTTGACTTGATCCGGGTGGAATATGAGGATCTTCCTGCTATTTTTCAGCCAGAAGAGGCCACGCAACCGAATGCCCCCATCATTCATGATGAGGAGGAGATTCGCGGAGCATTCGATCCTGGGCACAACCTGGTTTCTCATCTTGATCTGAAAATTGGTGATGTAGAGCAATCGTTGGCCCAGGCAACTTACCAGGCGGAAGGAACCTGGATCACGCAGTTTGCCCAGCATGTGCCAATGGAAACCCATATCGTTATCACGTATTTGGACGAGTGGAGTCGGCTGGTAGTGCGGTCTTCCACCCAAGTACCCTTCCATGCACGTAGGATTATCTCACGTCTGTTGGATCTTCCGATTCAGAAAGTACGAGTGATCAAACCCCGGGTGGGGGGTGGATTTGGCGGGAAACAGGAGATCCTCTTGGAAGATCTTTGTGCCCTCGCCACTTTGCGTACTAGGCGACCGGCTCGGATTGAACTTTCACGCAAAGAGGAATTCGTTTCAGCACGACTGATGCACCCAATGAAAATCCAAGTTCGCTTGGGCGCGGATTCCGGGGGTCAACTACAAGCAATGGAAATGCGAGTATTGGCCAACACGGGCGCCTACGGAACGCACGGTTCCACGGTATTTTTTAATACGGGGAGCAAGACATTACCTCTTTACAATAAAGCGTCACACGTCCGGTTCGTTGGAGATGTGGTGTATACAAACTTGCCGGTACCGGGAGCATACCGTGGATACGGGGCGACAGAAGGCTACTTCGCCTTGGAATGCGCCATGGACCAATTGGCGGCAAAGATGGGCATGGATCCGCTATTACTGCGGCGTAAGAATCATATCCGCGAGGGCGAAACATCACCGATTTTCATCAAGCTTGGTGAAGGACGGGAAGGGGTGGACCAAACGGTGCAGAGCTGCGGTTTGGACCGCTGCATAGAGCTCGGCATGAAAGCGTTTAAATGGGACGAGAAGCGGAAAAACCCCCGTAGAATCGGATCGGATCGAGCCCGCGGAGTCGGGATGTCGATCCTGATGCAAGGTTCCTCGATTCCCCGAGTGGATATGGCAGCTGCAAATTTGCGAATGGCGGAAGACGGTTCGTTCCACCTGTTCTTGGGAGCGACAGACATCGGAACGGGTTCCGATACGATACTGGCTCAAATTGCTGCCGAAACCATTGGATTACCCACGCAGCGTTTCACCGTACACTCTTCTGATACGGATTTCTCCCCATTTGATAAGGGAGCCTATGCATCCAGCACCACCTATCTCTCCGGACAGGCCGTTTATAAAGCAGCACTAGCCGTCCGAAAACAAATCCTTGGTGTTGCCGGTCTTTGGTTTCATGTGGAGCCAAGCACTCTTGAGATTTGCCAGGGAGTGGTTTTCAACCGGCAAGGAGCACGTTTGACGCTGGAGGAAATCGGCTACCGTTCGTATTACTTGGCGGACCAGCAACAAATCGAGGCTTCCGCTTCTGCTCTTTCCCAAGCCTCCCCGCCACCCTTTTCAGCTCATTTCGCGGAAGTCGAGATTGATCTGGAAACGGGAATCGTCCGACCCCTCGATTACGTAGTCGCTGTGGATTGCGGGGTTGCCATCAACCCCGAATTGGCAAGGGGTCAAGTCCTTGGATCTCTGATTAATGGCATCGGATTTGCTCTCAGCGAGGAACTTCTCTTTTCCTCCCGTGGGGTTGCGCTCAATCCAAACTTCCTTGACTACAAAATTCTTACATCGCTGGATCTCCCCCGGATCGAGATCATTCCGGTGGAAACGAACGAACCGACCGGGCCTTACGGAGCAAAAAGTATTGGCGAAATCTGTATCAACGGGCCATTGCCAACCCTGGCTAATGCCATTTTCGATGCCACCGGTATCCAGATGAAAGAAGCACCTTTCACTGCAGAACGTGTCTGGCGAGCCCTGAAGCGAAATGAGTAAAAGCCCCGCCAAGCAGAGAAGGAACTTCCTGCGCGCCCTATTGATCCTCGGGGTAACCGCACTGCTCGTATTTTCACTTTACAATCTCTATCAGCGCTGGAGCGACTACTCGGAAGCGAACTCCAACTGGTCGATGACCGAAGCGCAGAAGAGTGAAAAAGAACAGCTGATTCAACAAAATCGTGATCGTCTGATCGAAACCGATTCGGATCAGGCAATGGAAGAGTATGCGCGGAATACTCTAGGCATGGTGCAGCCAGGGGAGACGATCTACCGAATGCCCCCGAGCGCAACCGTCACGGTCTCAATCGTAAACGAACCGGTCCAACCCTTCTGGCAAAGAATGTGGTTGGCGGTCACTTCGTTTTTCTACTCGATTGTCCGTTAGAACAAATCACTGGGGACTAAGCACTTGACCCCAAGGCGGATTTCACCTAAGATGTGCCAGTGGACGCGGGGTAGAGCAGTCTGGTAGCTCGTCGGGCTCATAACCCGGAGGTCGCTGGTTCAAATCCAGCCCCCGCTACCATTTATTATAGGGATGGCGGCGTAGCTCAGTTGGTTAGAGCATGCGGCTCATACCCGCAGTGTCCGGGGTTCGAATCCCTGCGCCGCCACCAAGGATTCCAGTGAATCGAACGAACCCATTTGAGCAAAAGCTTTCTGCCGCGCTGGAGCAGGTACCCTCATTGAAACCAGGCCAGAGGCTGCTGGTGGCTCTTTCCGGGGGGGCTGATTCTTGCGCTCTTCTCTTAGGGCTTCTACATTTTCCCCACTATCCTTTGGTTGTTGCCCATTATGATCACGATCTCCGGGCTTCATCGGAAAAAGATCGTTTTTTTTGCCAGGATTTAGCCAACCATTTTCAGATTCCCTTCTATTGGCAGCGCTCAAGTCGTTCCACCACACCCCGATTTCAACATTGGTCGCCAGAAGAAGCCGCACGAATGGAACGAATGGCATTCCTTCGCCACATCTTGCAGACGGCTAGTGCAGATTGGATTGTGTTAGGCCACACGGCAGATGACCAGGTGGAAACGGTGTTGCTTCGACTGCTGACGGGAGCGGGAAGCGAAGGTTTGAAAGGAATCCCGTGCTGGGATGATCAACGCAAACTCTTTCATCCGCTGTTGGGACATTGGCGAAGGGAAACAGAAGCATATTGCCGGGCGAATGGGATCGGTTATCTCACGGATGAAAGCAATAAGGATCCGGCATTCTTGCGAAACGCCCTCCGTTTGGAAATCCTACCTGCAATTCTCTGGCGTTTCCCGGGTGCAAAGGCTGCCATCATGCGCACAAGTCAGATTTTGGCAGAAGAGAATCGATACTTATGTTCCCAAGCCAAGAGAACCTCCTCCCTTTGGCAAGAAGAAGGCGGCAACCTGATCTTAAAAAAGGGTGTCACGAGTCTTCCTCTCGCGATTCGACGAAGGGTCATTCAAGCTGCCCTCTACCGTAAAAAGAACAAAGCATCGTTTGCGGAAGTGAAAACCATCGGAGAGCTATTTGACAAGCAAGTTGGCAGGCAGATACAACTGTCCGATGGTTTGATGGCTCTCCGCGTCTATGCAGGTGTCCAAATTGGTCCCCAGGATTCTGGTGAGAATTACAAACCCGTACTGGAAGTGGATCCACCAGCCACGCTTCTCTTGCCGGACGGGAGACGGTTGAGATTTGAATTCGTTGACCCCAGCTTTACCCATCCAACACCAGGAGCGCATTGTATCGACCCCAAGCAAACAAGTCATTTCATCGTGCGCTATTGGAAACCAGGAGACCGATTCTGGCCATTTGGGGCACCTGGGGCAAAGAAGTTGCAGGATTTCTTCGTGGACCGTAAAGTAGCGAGACTAGTCAGGCATCGAATTCCATTGATTTTATGTGGAGAAGAAATCGCCTGCTTGGTGGGTTTCACGATAGGAGAAAAATTCCGGTTGGGACCGAACTCGACATCTTGTTTGCGAATCCAGTTCGAGAAGGAGACGGGCGATGAGGGAAATGATTGAACAAGTCTTGTTGGATGAAAAGCAAATTGCCGAACGAATTTCTGACATAGGTAAGAAAATCAGCCAAGATTATCAGGGCAAAGATCTCCTTTTAATCGGTGTGCTTAAGGGCGCCTTTATTTTTCTCGCAGACTTGGTGCGGGCCATCGATTTACCCATCGCATTGGACTTCGTAGCAGTATCCAGCTATGGTTTTTCCACCGAAACCACTGGAGTGGTACGGATTATCAAGGATGTGGATTATCCCGTAACAGGCAAACATGTCCTGTTGGTAGAGGACATTGTGGACTCAGGCCTAACCCTGAGATATTTGGCACAAGTTCTCGCTGAACAGAAACCAGCAAGCCTAAGGATTTGCGCCTTACTGGACAAGCCAGAGCGACGAAAGGTGTCACTTGATGTCGACTATGTGGGCTTTTCCATCCCCAATGAATTCGTCGTGGGATATGGCTTGGATTATAATGGGCAATACCGTAATTTACCCTTTGTGGGAGCACTCAAACATTCCATCTATTCGAAATCGGAAGCATGATCAGCTATAATGATAGGATAAGCACCAAGAAAGAAGGATTCCCAGTTTGAAAACAAATATTTGGCGTAGCATCGCTGTATACGCCATATTGGCGTTACTCCTTTGGGGTTTCTGGCAGTTGCTGTTCGGCTCCAGTGACATCCAACAGATTCCCTATGATTCGCTCAAGACGATGATTCGGGATGGCAAGGTTCAATCGCTAGAGCTGGGCGGGACGGAAATTGCAGGTACCTTGAAGGATGGGAGCAAATTCACCACCCTATGGCAGGTTGGTGCGGATCCCGAGCTAATTCCCTTATTAGAAAAAAATACGGTGGCATATAGTTTTCCACCTCCTCCCTCAAACTGGCTGCCGATTGTCCTGACCTATCTCGTCCCGATACTTCTTTTGGTTGGGTTCTGGTTCTTCATGGTCCGACAGTCGCAAGCCGGCGGCAATCAGGCATTTTCCTTTGGAAAAAGCAAAGCCCGCCTTTTCTTGGATGATCGTCCCCGGGTCACATTCAATGATGTGGCGGGAGTGGAGGAAGTAAAAGAGGAACTGGAGGAAGAAATCGAGTTCCTCAAGACTCCGAAGAAATTTCAAGCACTGGGAGCCAAAATACCAAAAGGAGTACTGCTGGTTGGTCCTCCTGGTTGCGGGAAGACTCTTCTAGCTCGTGCCGTAGCCGGGGAAGCCAGCGTCCCTTTCTTCTCGGTTTCGGGTTCAGAATTCGTTGAGATGTTCGTGGGGGTGGGTGCTTCCCGAGTACGTGATTTGTTTGGTCAGGCTAAAAAATACTCCCCATGCATCGTTTTCATTGATGAGATCGATGCAGTAGGCCGTTTGCGTGGGGCAGGATTGGGCGGGGGGCATGATGAGCGCGAGCAGACCTTAAACCAGTTACTGGTGGAGATGGATGGATTCGACCCGAATGCAGGAGTGATTATCATTGCTGCGACCAACCGCCCGGATATTCTGGATCCGGCCCTGTTGCGACCAGGTCGGTTCGACCGGCGTGTAGTAGTGGATGCACCAGATATCAATGGTCGGGAAGCCATCCTGCGAGTACATGCTCGGAACAAGCCTCTGGATAACCAGGACGACCTCAAAATCATTGCTCGTCGGACCCCCGGGTTCACGGGGGCAGATTTAGAAAATGTCGTCAACGAAGCAGCGCTGTTAGCCGCTCGGGCCGATAAGAAAAGCATTGGCTTCAAGGATATGGATGAAGCCATCGACCGGGTCATTGCCGGACCGCAGAAAAAAAACAGGGTCGTTTCAGATCGGGAAAAGGAAATCATCGCGATCCACGAAACCGGGCACGCACTCGTTGGTCGATTGCTGCCAGGTGCAGAGCCGGTACACCGCATCTCCATCATTTCTCGGGGGTTGGCATTGGGCTACACCATCCAATTGGCCAGTGAAGATCGCCATGTTCGTTCCAAACAAGAATTGTTGAACCAGGTGGCCTTCGCTCTTGGCGGGCGAGCCGCAGAACAAGAGCTTCTCGATGAGATTACCACCGGAGCGCAGAACGATTTTCAGAAGTCGACCGAGTTAGCCCGGCAGATGGTAACGGAATGGGGAATGTCAGAGAAGATTGGTCCCCTCTCATACGCCAATAAGGATGAGATGGTGTTCCTGGGCAGGGATTTCACTCGTGAACGGATTTATTCTGAAGAAGTAGCGTTCGAAATTGACCAGGAAATCAAAAAAATTATCACTGCCTGCTATGAAGCCGCGGTCCAAATCATCCGGGAAAACCGTGACAAGTTACGGCAGATTGCGGATATCCTGAAAGAGAAGGAAGTGCTGGAGGGGGAGGAATTGGAAGCGCTGCTGACCGCAGCAGTGTCGAAACTGGAATAACCATCCACGATCGACACGACTTGACGGCTGATAGCAAGTGAGAGGAATGAATCAATTCACCCCTCTCTTACTATGAAAGCTGGATTTTCGCCAAGACGTCTTCCAAAGCACAAACCAGACGGCTGTTTTGTGTTGCCGTTCCTACCGTGATGCGCAGAAACTGGGGAAGGTCATACGCTAGGCCTGGTCGGACGATCAATCCATGCTTAAGCAAGTTCTTGCATACTTCTGTCGCGTTTCTGCTAACGTTCACCAAGACGAAATTGGTATGACTGGGGACGAAGAAAAGTCCCATGCGCTGAAATTCCTGGTAGAAGAACCGTCGCCCAGCCGCATTGATATCGAGTGTCTGTCGGAGAAATTCTTCATCGTTTAGAGCGCCAATCCCAGCAGCCTGCGCTAGAAGATTTACTGCAAAAGGTTCGCGCACTTTGTGGATGGTATCCAGCAGCAAAGGAACAGCAATGCCATATCCTAAGCGAATGCCGGCCAATCCGTAGGCCTTGGAAAAGGTGCGCAATACGATCACATTCGGCCTGCCTTCTCGAATGTAGCGAAGGGAGTCGGGGTAGTCCCTTGTGTCCACGAAATGGTAGTAGGCTTCATCGAGTACGATGAGGACATGTTCAGGCACATGTTGGATGAAATCATCTACTTCCCCAGCACCGACAACGGTTCCCGTGGGATTGTTCGGATTGCAGACAAAAACCAACCGTGTTCGTTCCGTAATGGAGTCAGCCATCGCGGTTAAATCCAATCCGTACTCGTGAGTGGGTGTTTTAATCAAGGTGCCGCGCATGGCATGCGTGAAAAGATCATAAATCGGGAACGAAGAACGGCTAACCACGACTTCACTTCCTTCATCAAGATAAGCCATGCACAATTCCAGGATCAGACCATCTGCACCATTGCTTACGGCGATCTGTTCTGGTGGGACTTGCAAGTGCAAGGAAAGGGCTTGCCTAAGAGAAAAACACTGTCCGTCCGGGTAGTAGTTCAGATTTGGCAGGGCCTGTTGCAGAGCAACCAAGGCTTTGGGTGAAGGGCCTAGTGGATTCTCGTTGGAAGCCAACTTGATTACATCTTCCAACCCGTATTCTCGCTTGACTTCCTCGATTGGTTTGCCCGGAATGTAGGGGGCAATGCATTCTAGGCCGCGCTGGTACCTTACTCCCATGATCTATTCACACTCCTATGTGGATTTTCATTCGTCATACGGCTCTAACAAGCAGAAGTGAAGGGATTGAAACGGTGCCCATAGTGCAGACCAATGCGCATTCCCGAAGGATTGCGGGAGACCGAATCCTTCGGGAATGCGCCACGTTCGGGGCCGGTCGTAAATCAAAGTTGCCCTGGTGACTCTTGCGGGAGAAACCATCTTCCCTTTTGCTCCGATATCGTTGGAATGCTCAGTTAGCATACCGAAAAAAGCATAGCGATTCCATCTTCCTACTGCAAACTGGCAGAGAGCTTTGCGGAAAAGAACGGATTAGCTACACTGTTAGCCAGATAAGCTTTTCTATCGAGGGAAGGAACGTATTTTTGAAAACGGAAGATAACCGATTGGTGGAATGCGTGCCAAATTTCTCCGAAGGCAGACGCCCAGAGGTCTTCGCTGAAATCTTGGCAACGATTCGAGCTGTGCCGGGAATCAAGATTCTTCACTCCTCGATGGATCCGGACCACAATCGTGCGGTCGTCACTTTTGTGGGATACCCGGAAGCCGTGAAAGAGGGAGCGTTTCAGGCCACACGAGTTGCAGCAGAACTGATTGACCTCAACCGACATTGTGGAGAGCATCCGCGGATTGGAGCCTGTGATGTAATCCCTTTTATCCCGCTGACCCAAATCGACATGTCAGATTGCGTAAGCCTGGCAGAAGATGTGGCCGAGCGAATCTGGCGCGAATTAGGGATACCAACGTACCTTTACGGTGAATCCGGCGGGCAGCCGGAACATCGCAGTCTTCTCCACATTCGACGCGGTGGATTTGAGAGCTTGAACCACCGAATCGCGTTACCTGGCTATCAACCCGATTTTGGAGGTGAGCATCTCCACCCCACCGCCGGTGCCACGGCAGTAGGAGCGCGCAAGCCCTTGGTCGCGTTCAACATCAATCTGCAGACTACGGACTTGACGGTTGCCAAAACGATCGCTCGGGCGGTTCGAGAAAGCTCCGGTGGTCTGCCCCATGTTCAAGCCCGGGGGATGGCCATTCGCTCACGCGGGCTAGTGCAGGTATCCATGAATTTGCTTGATGTGGAAGCCATGCCAATGAAACGTGTTTTCCAACGGGTGGCGGAAGAAGCGGCCGCCCGTGGGGTAGCTATTCATTCCAGTGAAGTAATTGAGTTGGTGCCCTTGCAAGCGGTGATCGATAGTTTCGCAGATGCTTTGCAGTTGGAATCATTCTCCAAGGACCAGATTCTAGAATGGGTATTGAAGGATTCACCTTAAGAAAGGAACCTCACGGGTTGTGAAACGGATAATTGCGACCATAGATCAAGAAAAAATCCGAAGGGCAGTGCAACAGATACTGGAAGCGATCGGGGAAAACCCTGAGCGCGAAGGATTGTTGGATACACCCCAGCGTATCGCCGAAATGTATCACGACATCTTTTCCGGAACCGACGAAGAGGCTATGGCCGAGCTGGAGGCCTGCTTTCAAGAACCTCATTCCGAGATGATCCTGGTGAAGGATATCCCGTTCTATTCGATGTGCGAACACCACCTTTTGCCATTCTATGGGCGGGTCCATGTCGCCTACATTCCCAAGGGAAAAATCACCGGATTATCAAAGATCGCCAGGGTGGTGGATATTCTTTCCAAGCGACCACAGATGCAGGAGCGTCTGACCTCCCACATCGCAGATATCCTTGAACAGGGACTCTCTCCCGTGGGTGTAGCCGTTGTAATGGAAGCGGAACATATGTGCATGGTGATGCGCGGTGTGAAGAAATCCGGCAGCTATGTCATCACCAGCGCTTTACGTGGAGGTTTTCGCTCGCACCCGGAAACGCGAGCCGAGTTCTTTGCGCTGGTCCTTTCCTCTCGCGAGCGCCATTGATGCTTCCTCCGGTCTTTCTCTCCCTGCGTACATCGGCCGAGATTGATCAGGTTTTGCACGAAATCGGCGTCCATCCGCAGTCTCTTTCCATTATGCGGGGGAAGGGGCAGAGCTTCGCCATTCGTTTTTCCGAACTGGATCCCAGAGCTGCCAACGTTCTCAAACAAGAGATGCTGGCCCGTGGCGGCGAAGCAGCTATTTCCTGGAAAGCTCTCAACTTGAACGAAGAAACCACTGATGTACTTCTCTTCGGTACTCTTACACAGCTCCGCTTGCTGGTGGAAAAACTGACACGGCAGCCGTTTGGATTGAAGGAATTGGCAACGATGTTGGAGCGATCCCTTCGATGCCAAACGCACGCTCCCTCTCCGGCGTCATTTGGTCGGTGGTTGTTCCCTTGGGGACAGCGAACATACCTAATGGGGATTTTGAATCTGACGCCGGATTCCTTTTCCGGTGACGGTATCGTTGGGCGTGTGGATGCAGCACTTGCTCGGGCTGATGAGCTGATAAGGGAAGGCGCAGATTTATTGGATGTTGGCGGGGAGAGCAGTCGTCCGGGTCACACTGCGGTTTCTGCCCAAGAGGAGTGGAATCGGTTGAAGGATTTCTTGGCAGAATTCCTGCCACATGCACCGATACCCGTATCACTGGACACGAACAAAGCAGAAGTTGCACAGAAAGGTTTGGAAGCAGGAGTTCATTTGATCAACGACATCTGGGGATTGAAAAAGGAACGGGCTATTGCCAAACTTGTGCAGGAAGCAGGTGCTGGTCTCGTTCTTCAACATAACCGTGCTCAATCGGATTATAAGGATCTCCTGTCAGAGACGCTCGCCGATCTAACCGTTAGCATTCAAACTGCTCTGGATGAAGGAATGGATGAAAAAAGATTGATCATTGACCCTGGAATTGGATTTGGAAAGAAGATCGATCAGAATTTCACGATCCTTAAACATCTTGCTGCCTTTCGATCCCTCGGATACCCACTGATGGTAGGACCTTCTCGCAAATCATTTCTCGGGCAGGTGACATGTCAACCGCCTGCAGAAAGGGTATTCGGCACGGCAGCCGCTGTTTGTTTGGCCGTGACAAACGGAGCAGACTTGGTCCGGGTCCATGATGTAAAAGCGATGAAGGATGTAATACAGGTGTGCGACCGGACAATACGAGCCGTTTAAGACTTCAACATCTGGCACGGGGAGCCTTGTTGGCTGCTCTCTACGCAGGGTTGACCTTGGCCCTGGCCGGCATCAGTTTCCAAGCCGTCCAGATTCGCGTAGCAGAAGCCCTTACCGTGGTACCATTCTTTTACCCCGAAGCAATCTGGGGCTTGTTTCTGGGAGTATTGCTGGCGAATTTGGCCTCTCCTTTTGGCTGGATCGATCTTTTGTTTGGCAGCCTGCTGACGTTGGTTGCCGCTGGAATTACGCGAGGTATTGGAATCTTTCTGCGGCCCCGCCTTGGTCGAGCTAGCGGGATGGCCCTCGCTTTGGCAATCGCTCCACTTCCCGCAGTTTTATGCAACGGATTCGGCGTTAGCGCTTATCTATTGCAGTTTGGGCTTCTTTCCGGATACACTTACTGGGCTGTAACGTTTGCTATCTTGGTCGGAGAATTGATCGCCTGCTATCTACTTGGTGGTCCGTTGCTGGCCTTTTTGATTGTCCGTTATCGGAAAACGGGAGAATCGAATGCCATTTAAAGTGGGCTTGGCGCAAATTGATTGTCGACTCGGCGATATAAATTACAATTTGCAAAAATACTTGCAATACTTGGAACTGGCCAAGGCACAGAAAGTTGATCTGCTGATCTTTCCTGAACTCAGCTTGACGGGATACTACCTACAGGATGCAGTTTGGGATGTTGCATTGAACCTGCAGGATCCGCCCATTCGAACCCTCTTGCGCATATCCCAGGAGATATCCTTCGTGGCCAGCTTTGTCGAAAGACGGGAAGGATTCCCCTACATCGCGGCTGCCTATTTCGAAGGAGGCGAAATCAAGCATGTCCATCGGAAGGTCTATTTGCCAACCCACGGTATGTTTGAGGATAGCCGATATTTTGGTCGGGGGGATCGGATCCGTGCCTTTGATACACGTTTCGGGCGGATGGGCTTGCTGATTTGTCGTGATGCATGGCACCTCTCTAGCGCCTACATTCTGTCACAAGACCGAGCTCGTTTCCTGACCCTCGTCAACGCCTCTCCTGTGCGGGGAGTAAAGGGAAAAGGACCTGATCCCGACCCAATGCTGAAATCACTTTTGGCGGTGCTGGCTAATTATCTGAACCTATTCCTTTTCTTTGCCCACCGCGTTGGTTTTGAAGAGGGATTGTGCTATTACGGTGGTTCAGTGGTGATCGATCCGTTTGGGCGCACCCTGGCAGCGGGTCCTTATCTGGAAGAAGACTTGGTTGTAGGAACCGTAGACGAGAGAGTATGGGAACGGAAGCATTCATTTGTTCCGCTAGCCCGCGAGGAAGATTTGGATTTGACTTTGCGGGAATTGGAAAGGATCGCCCATGAAAGAACGAGTGGTTGATCTATCCATCCAAGTAAGGCTGGCACACGATATCCTTGTCCATTTCCTTCGAGCGGAAACACGGAAGGTCGGTTTTCGCAAGCTGGTAATCGGGGTTTCTGGAGGACTTGACTCAGCGTTGGTAGCGTATTTAGCCGTAAACGCGCTCGGACGTGACAATGTGCTTCTCTATTTCCTACCCTATCGGACCTCCCATCCGCAAAGTGCAATCGATGCGGAAGGTGTAGCCCACTTCCTCTCCGTCCCCTTGCATATATTGGATATCTCCCCTGCCATCGATGCCTACTTCGCACAGGAACCGGAAGCAGACAAACTCCGCAGGGGCAATAAAATGGCCCGCGAGAGGATGAGTGTCCTGTTCGACCAATCGATGGCAGAGCGCGCCCTCGTAGTGGGAGCTAGCAACAAGTCGGAGCTGCTGTTAGGTTATGCCACGTGGTATGGTGATATGGCTGCCTCTCTCCTGCCGATCGGCGATTTATACAAAACACAGATTCGCCAGATGGCGCGAGAACTTCAGTTACCTGCGCAATTGGTTGATAAACCACCAAGTGCTGATTTATGGAGTGGACAGACAGATGAGGATGAACTCGGCTTTTCCTATGAATTAGCCGACCAGATTCTTTTCTTGTATGCGGACGAACGGTACCGCGATGAAGAAATCATCCACCTGGGGTATTCTGCGGAAATCGTAGGGAAAATCATCAAACGGTGTCAACGGTATCAGTTTAAGCGTCGGATGCCGCCTATTTGCAAGCTATCCGGTCGAACAATAGGCTGGGATTTTCGTTACCTGAGGGATTGGGGTCGCTAGAATGATAAAGCCCACCGTGGTCAACGTGGGAGCTCGGACCGATCCAGCAAAACAGTCTATCAATCTTGATGCCTACTACATTTCCGAGAACCGGACCCGCGACGCAGGGCCCTTGATTCAAGGACTCTATGCCGTTGCTGACGCCGATGGCAACCTGGGGATGGGGGAAGCAGCTGCCAGACTGGTGCTTACTACGATTGCTCAGGCGTTGGAACCGCTATTTAGTAGTGATGAGACTTCATTCTTAGAGCCATTACGAAAAGCCGCAATGGATGCGGACCAACGGTTGAAGGATCTTGCGCTAAAGAATGAGCAATGGCGGGACATCCAGGTTTCCATCGCCTGTGCCATCGTTGCGGATAACCGTCTTTACTATCTCAATACTGGGAAGACATCCATTTACCTATTACGCGATGCGGATCTGCGCGAGTTTGGTAGTCGAAAGCCTGTGGACGGCGGGGAATTGCGCCCCGTATTCCTGGGGCAACCCGATTTTTCCTGTGAAGTCTTCGAAATCAAGATGAAACCCGGCGACAGTCTGTTATTAGCGACAGACGGGCTGATAGAGAAAGTACGATACCGAGACATAGCTGAAGTACTACACTGGAGTATTTCTTCCCAAGCTGCGTGTGACCGATTGATATCTCTTGCGATTCGGGCAGAAGGATCCGACAATATGACGGCCCTCGTGGTCGACTTGCTGGAAGAGAAAGCCCGGACGACCAGTTGGTGGAAGATTGCTCTAGGGATCGCGATGTTGCTTGGTGTCGGATTCTTGCTCGCCTTTGTCTTGTTTCTCAGGAACGGGTCAAGTGGTACTCCTACGGATTCGGGTTCCTCTTCGTCTTCGGCAACACCGATCCAGCGGTATCTTTTCTTGGACGGTTTGAAAGATCCCTATGTCGTACTGCTGAGGGATCAAGATGTCTATGTGCTGGATCGGGTCGAGAAACGGGTGCGCAAATACACTCGATACGCGAAGGAGGTATCTGGTTTTGACGGAACGATCCAACTGGCAGAAGCTCCCTGTGATATGGTGCTAGGCCGCTATTCCCTCGTTATCCTCGATGCTGCAGGTAAGCTATTCGAGATGTCCCCAGAGGGCGGAAAAGCCACACCGATTGAGGTATCAATGGGGGATCATGGTGCGCTCAGTTCTCCTCGGGCGATCGACTTTGACGGAACCTATTTTTACGTAGCGGATCGAGGGAATAACAGAGTGATTTATTTTGATGCGAACTTCACCTATGCAGGAGAGTATTCCCAGGAAGCGGGAACCACCCCCTTAGAAAAACCGAATGGCTTAGCCATCAACAGCAAAGGTGACCTCTACGTTTGCCTGAAGGATCTGCACAAGGTACTGAAGTTGGATCCAAATGGGCAGGAAATAGCCAGTGCTTCTACCGGAGCCACTTCAGTCGGTACGTATGACGGCCCATCGGATCTGGCTCTGACCTACGATGAAGAGAGGGTGCTGGTGCCTGAGATGTCCACCGATCAAATCCTGATTTTTGATGCCTCCTTGGTTCTGCAAAACAAAGTTGGCCGGGATCAGCTAGGCGACCAGCGCTTTCAAGATCCCAAGAGTGTCACCGTAAGCGAGGAGGCTCTCTTCGTCGCTGGAGGTTCCAGTGAAGACCAACAAGGTTATGTTTGGCGCATTCCCTGGAATCTGATATTGAATACCCCTTAATGGAGGGTACTGGTTTGCTGCTTCCAGCATGGATTACCAAACTCTGCGTGGGACTACATCAGACGAATAGCTATATTCTCAATGGAGAAAAAGAGTCTTGGATCCTTGACCCCGGTGCGGAAGGAAACCGGATCGTTCAGATTGGTTCGGCAAGTCCGGCAAGAATCATCTTAACTCATGGCCATGCGGATCATTGGGGCGGAGTGGACGAAGTGTTTCAGCGATTGGCAAATGCTGAATTGTTGTATCCGAAAGAAGACGAATCGCTGCTCTACCAGGCAGACATTTCCCTCCTTCGTTTATTAGAAATCGCTCCTCTGCGCACACAAGGGACGCCAATCACACCGCCGCTCTTTCTGGAAATGAACAGACAGCGTTGGAAACTACAAGCAACACCAGGACACACCCCGGGGCATCTGGTACTTGTGGGAGAAGGATTGCTGTTTTCGGGGGATCTCCTGTTTAGAGGTGGCATCGGGAGGACGGATCTTCCCGGCGGTTCTTTCTCCTTGCTTTGCCAGTCATTGCGGGCCATGCTTGATTTTCCGGACGAAATGATCGTCTGTCCGGGGCACGGCCCATTGACTACAATTGGTGCGGAACGTCCGTTCCTGGAGAGCATGTGCGCACTCTGATTCTGATGCCCTGTTTCAACGAGGAAAATACCTTACGCCGTGTTCTGGCGGAGGTAAAAACCTATAGTGGGAACAGTGATATCCTGGCCATCGACGATGGATCGGTCGATTCCACGCTGCAGATTCTGGGGGAATTCGAAGGGGTTGCTGTGCTCCGCCACCCAAGCAACCAGGGGTATGGCAGTTCCCTGATCGATGGCTTTTCCTATGCCGTGGGTCATCGATATGAAGTATGCATCACGATTGATTGCGATGAACAACACGAACCTCATCTAATCCCGCAATTCCTACAAGCTCTCCCCGGATGGGACGTTATTTCCGGAAGTCGATATCTCCAATCCAGTTCCATGCAACCACCCTTGGAGCGCTATCGCATCAACATGGAAATTACACACATTCTCAATCAGATTACCGGTTATCAATTAACGGATTCTTTCTGCGGTTTCAAAGCTTACCGGGTAGAGGCGTTAGCTCGCCTGCAGTTTGAAGAGAGCAGCTACGGTTTCCCGATCCAGTTTTGGTTGCGAGCCTGGAAGCAAGGCTTGAGGATAAAAGAGCTGCCGGTGGGTTTGATTTACAAGGATTATTCGCGCCGTTTTCCGGGGGATTTGAATGACCCCGCTCGAAGGCGGCAATACTATCTACAGATGATCGAAGAGGAGACAAGGCAATGGCAAAAATCTTAGCCATCGGCGCCCATCCGGATGATGTAGAGATTGGGATGGGCGGAACCATACTCACCCTGAAAGCCCAGGGTCACCAGGTTTCGATCTTGGATCTCACCAACGGAGAACCAACCCCTCTGGGGACACCGGAGCAGCGTGCAAGGGAATCTCAGGAATCAGCCCGAATCCTGGGGGTAGACCACCGCTGGACTTTGGATCTTCCAAACCGCTACATGATTGATGAAGTTGACGCTCGGGTGAAGGTGGCGGAGATCATCCGTCAATATAAGCCGGATGCTCTCTTTCTGCATTATTGGGACGATGCCCATCCCGATCATGTGGCGGCATCCAAGCTGGGAGAAGCAGGGCGTTTCTATGCCAAATTCACCAAGACGAATTGGAAAGGCGAACCCTTCTTCTCTTTACGGATGTTTTACTTTTTTTCCACTCATTTTCGCCTGAACATCAAACCCGCCTTGATCTATGACATTTCACCCTTTATCGAGCAAAAAGCGCGGGCCTTGATGGCGTATCAATCGCAGTTCAACGAGAAACGCGGAAATCTTGGAATGTCGGATGATATCAAAGCCGCTGCCCGTTGGTGGGGATCCAGGGCTCGGTTTCAATACGGTGAACCATTTGCCTCGCGTGAGGAAATTGGCGTTCGAGATCTAAACGCCTTGTTATGAGGATCCCCACGGATAACGGGGAAGCCATCGTGGAGCCATCCCTGGACGTCTGGCCGGAACTGCTCCACGTCAATCAAAATCAATTTGCCTCTTGCGCGCTCCCAGAGTTTGGAAATTGGCGGAGAGCAACGCGAGAATATCTCAATCTTCAATTCGGCATTCAAACGGATCAACCACTAATCATCACGGGGCATCAGCCACAATGGATCCACCCGGGAATCTGGGTACGGTATTTTTTGCTCCAGGAAGCCTCTCGCCGCTGGGGTTGGCAAATTGCAGCATTTCAAGTCGACTCCGATGTGGCCGAGGTTCCTGCTTTCAACATCCCCATTTTTGACGGCCGGAATTGGTCCCGAAAGACCATTCCGATCGGGGTGGCGGGGGGAATGGTGTATGAAAGCTTGGCCGCTCCCACAGAACAAGCCTGGCAGTTGCTGTTGGAGCAAGTCCGGCAAATCCTGACGTTTCCAGAAGGTCGAGAGGCTTGGGATCAAGTGGGGAATGTTACAACTCAGCCCCCGGCAGGGTGTTTTCCTTACAAGGGTCAGACCTATTGTTCGTTCTTGTCATCCTTACGCCAATCCAAGGAGCAAGTGAGTTACCCCGAATTCCCGTTTTCGGATATTTGCAGGCAAACTGCCTTTGGGCAGTTTGCCTGTTGGATTGGACAGCATGCGACGGAATTTGCCCGGATCCACAATCAAGTGGCGAAGGAATGGCGCCAAAGGAAAAGAGCTCGTTCCAATGCCGTGCCCTTTCCCGACTTGTCCATGGAAGATGGGAAGGTTGAAGTTCCCTTTTGGTGGATTCAAGGAGGAGTTCGCTTTCCGTTGGTCTTGCAGGGCGAGGAAGCCTGGGCGAATCAGCAATCGCTCGGATCTTGGAGGGAGGCACTGGACAGCGGTCTGGTCCGGCCACGAGCCATCACTTTAACCATATTTGTGCGACTCTTTATGGCAGATTTATTTCTCCATGGGGCAGGAGGTTCCGATTACGAAGAGGCAACAGATCAGGTGATCCAACGGTTCTTTGGTCTGGCATCGCCAAGATACGCCTGGGCCACCCTGACCCTTTTTTTTCCAGGATATGCACAGCAACCATACCAAGAGGCTCGCAAGAGAATGAAAGAGATGGAGCAGCACCCTGAATGTTTTTTGGTTTCCGAAAAGGAAACGCTGTTGCACCCTGTGATCCAGGAGAAACGAGAGTTGCTGAATCAGGGGAAATTGGGTAAAGAGCAATACCGGCGACTGCAGCAATGCAATGAAACAATACGCGAGAATATCGCCGGGTTAATGGCCGATCAGAGGTTCTTGTTGCAGGGCCTGGAACAAAAGCATCAGGTCCTGGCTCAGCGGGATTATCCTTTTATTCTGTACGACAGCCACCTCATTCGGCGAATCACCGCTGCTTTGTCTTCCTAGGTGGAGTTAGCTGGTGCTACAGTACTGGAAACCACGGTTGTGGAGGAAATTGTGAAGCTACATGAGTATCAAGCGAAAGAGCTTTTTTCAGCATACGGCATTCCGGTCCCAGCGGAACAGTTGATCGAGAGCATGGAGTCTTTAGACGCCATTACCCTGCCGTTTCCTTGGGTGTTGAAGGCCCAGGTTCTAGTGGGAGGGCGAGGCAAAGCTGGGGGAATCAAGCTGGCCCCAAATATAGCAGAAGCGAAAGAGTTGGTGGACGCCATGTTCCGGTTAACGATCAAAGGATCACCTGTTCGAAGGATCCTGGTGGCTCCATCGGTTCAGATCGAGCAGGAATACTATGTTTCCCTTGCGCTGGACAGAAGCCATAAAGCATTTGCACTGATTGCCTCCGCCGAAGGGGGAATGGAGATTGAGGAGGTCGCACGCTCTGCGCCGGAAAAAATCTTCCGACGCGATATCGATCCCTGGAGGGGACTCTCGGCCTATGAAGGGCGCTTGGCCGCCAAAGCTTTGGGATTTACAGGCAAAAGAATCATGGAGTTCGCTCAAATTGCTGTTGCATTGTATCGGATTTTGGTGCAAGAAGATGCCGAGTTAGTGGAAATCAATCCCCTTGCTTTGACCCCAGAAGGCCTCCTTGCTCTGGATGCAAAAGTCATCCTTGACGACAGTGCAAAATTCCGACAAAACCACGCAAGCAATGATGAAGAAACAACGCCGCTCGAGCAAAAAGCGAAATCTTTGGGTTTGGCGTATGTGGAATTGGATGGGTACGTGGCGGTGATTGGTTGCGGAGCGGGCCTGGTGATGGCGTCGCTAGATGTCTTGAACAGCTTGGGCGCCAAACCGGCGAATTTCTTAGACATTGGAGGTGGAGCCTCTGCAGAACTGATGCGACAAGGATTGGCAATCGTACTGGAGAAACCGGGCGTCCGATCCGTTTTGATTAATATTTTTGCCGGTATCACTCGTTGTGATGAAATAGCCAAAGGTATCGTCGATTATGGACCGCAGCTACCGATCTCTGTCCGCATGACGGGCACCAATGAAGAGTTGGGGATTCAGTTCTTGAATGAACATGGCTACCATGCATTTCACACGATGGAGGAAGCAGCGGGCCATGCCGCACGACTGGCCCACGAGGAGGTACGTTAATATGGCGATCCTTATTCACTCTGACACTCGTGTGATGGTGCAAGGAATCACCGGACACCAAGGACAATTCCATGCCCGGGCAATGGCAGCAAGCGGCACGAAGGTGGTGGCGGGTGTGACGCCCGGGAAGGGTGGCCAATTTGTAGATACGATACCGGTTTTCGATACTGTTGCAGAAGCTGTGAAATCTACTGGCTCCGACGCCTGGGTTTCCTTTGTGCCTGCGGCGATGGCGAAAGACGCCGCCTATGAGGCAATTGATCACCAATTGAACCCGATGATATTGATCACGGAACATATACCGATCCACGATACTGTGAAAATCATTTCTCTAGCTGCAAACCGCAGAATCCGGGTTGTTGGACCCAATACCGCAGGTCTTTTTGCTCCCGGGCATTGTAAAATGGGGATTATGCCTGCCAATATCTTTCGGCCGGGCCCCAGAGGACTCGTGGCGCGCTCCGGGACCCTAACCGACGAAATCGTTTCGCAGCTCTCCCCGCACGGGTTTGCGCAATCTACCGCCGTGGGATTGGGTGGAGATCCTGTCGTGGGCCTTTCTTTCCTTGAGGTCCTTGAACTGTTTGAACAGGATCCGGAAACGAAAGCAGTAGTGTTGATCGACGAGATTGGTGGTTCGGCA
>JAPLHX010000126.1 GCA_026389415.1 Coprothermobacterota bacterium
GCCGCTCGGATCAGATCCAGCAATTGGCGTCCCAGGTGCCGGATACCGGCGGGGTGGTGTTCGTGCCGGCGTTCGTCGGCCTGGGGGCTCCCATCTGGGACATGTACGCTCGCGGTCTGCTGATCGGGTTGACTCGCGGCACCACCCGCGCCCACATCGCCCGCGCTTGCGAGGAAGCCATCGGTTTTCAGACCAAGGACGTACTGGAGGCGATGCGCGCCGAGGCGGGCTTGCCGATTGGGGAATTGCGGGTGGACGGTGGCGGCACGCGCGACTCCTTTCTGATGCAATGGCAGTCCGACATCCTAAACTTGCCGATCGTGCGTGGTTCCGTGGGGGAGACGACGGCTCTGGGAGCGGCCTATCTGGCTGGCCTGGCCACCGGGGTCTGGCAGGACCTAAACCAGATCGCCGCGCTCTGGCAGGAAGCAGAGACCTTTCGACCGCGAATGGCGCAGGAGGAGCGAAGTCAACGCTACCGCCAATGGCGGCGGGCGCTGGAAAGATCGTTGCGTATCCTGCACGGGGGATATGACCCTCGACCGGGGTCGACGATGGCGGCGATGAACGCCCGCGGCACCCGCCTCTGGTTCGACTGGGCTGCTACCCTGGATATTGACGTGGAGTGGTGTGGCTCGCTGGTGCTGGCGTTTGGCCCGGAAGACTTGCAGGAGCTGGAGTCGCTTTTGCAGCGGGGTCGTGCCAACAGCGTGCGGGTACAGATGCTGACCCGGGAGGAAGTGCTGCAACGGGAACCATCGGTGAATCACGACGTGCAAGCCGCTCTCTATTCCCCCTTCTCCGGCATCATCGATCCCTTCCAGGCGGTGATTGCGCTGGTGGGCAACGGGATCAGGAACGGGGGCCGGCTGCGCCTGGATTGCCCGGTGAGTGGGATCGAAACCGACGGGGATCGGATTCGTCTGCGGACAGAACTTGGAGAGATTTCCACCGGATTGCTGATCAATGCCGCAGGCCTGGAGGCCGGCCACTTCCTTCGGTACGGCATGTGTTGTTTCCCGCACCCAGCAAGCAGGGCAAGGGGATCGTGGTCACCCGCACCACCCACGGCAACGTGATGATCGGACCCACCGCCGAGGACCTGACGGAAGCGGGCGACGCTACCACGCGCGAAGGATTGGCGGCGGTACTGGCCGGCGCCAAGCGATTGGTGCCGTTTCCCTACGAGCAAGCGACGATCACCCAATTCGCCGGGCTACGCAGCGTAGGCAGCGGGGATTTCACCCTGCAACCCTCTGCCAACATGCCCGGGGTGCTGCATTTGGCCGGGATCAAGTCGCCCGGTTTGTCCGCCGCCCCCGCCATCGGACAATGGGTGCGGGAATGGGCAGCGGATGCCGCCGGCCTGTTGCCAAAAGATGCTTTCGATCCAAGCTTTGCCTTCCCCCCGCGACTGGCGGAGCTCTCGTGGGAGGAACGCAAACGCCGGATCGAAGAGAACCCCGCTTACGGAAGAATGGTCTGCCGTTGTGAGCAGGTCTCGGAGCAGGAAGTGGTGGAAGCGATCCGGATGCAGCCGGGCGCGCGCGATCTGGACGGCATCAAGCGACGGGTTCGCCCGACAGCCGGCCGCTGCCAGGGCGGGTTCTGCATGCCCCGTCTGCTGGAGATCCTCTGCCGCGAAGGCGAGCTGGCAGCGGAGCAAGTCAGCAAGTTTGGGCCGGGTTCGGAGCTGGTGGTGGGAGACAATCGGAGGATCGTGCCATGCAAATAGCGGTGGTGGGGGGCGGACCGGCCGGGATGGCCGCTGCGATCGAAGCTAAAAAAGCCGGCGCCCGGGAAGTGATCCTGATCGAGCGAGCAGAACGCTTGGGTGGTGTGCTGCCCCAATGCATTCACACCGGTTTCGGCGTCAGCTTCTTCGGCCAGGATCTGACCGGTCCGGAGTTTGCCCAGCGCCAGGAGGATGAAGTCGCGCGGTTGGGCGTCGACGCCTGGCTGAACGCCATGGTAATCGAAGCCCGTCCGGACCGCACGGTGGTGATCTCCACCCGCCAGGGGCTCCGCCGTTTGCAGCCGGATGCCTTGATCT
>JAPLHX010000245.1 GCA_026389415.1 Coprothermobacterota bacterium
GTGCTTGACGGGTCGATCGAGGACTTCATCCGGCAGAATTTGCGTCGGGAAAAAGCCGGTTGATATAATACCAGAAACAAAATCGGAGACTTAATTTTGCCCAAGAAAGCAATTACACTTCTTTTAATAGGTTTTTTCGCGATTGGCTGCGTATTCGCTGTCGGCCAAGCCCAGGCTCAGACTTCTCCAGGAACCGCGGAGGACCCGATTATTACCAAGAGCTATCTGGATCAGTTCCTGATACCCCTCGTCGTGGAACTTAAGAAGGGTCAGTTTCTCCAGGCCGAGGCCGGTACACAGATCATCGTTCGAGTAGGAGAGACGATTTGCATGGCCGATCCGGCTTCAGCTAAAGGTGGCCTTTCGGACGTCACCGCAGGTATTGATATCCCCCATCTGACGGCCGTTGCCACCAATCATCTCCTGATTGCTCCTCGCTCAGACGGGCGCGGTTTGCTGGCTGGGACCGATGCTATTTTACTGGTCTGGGGTCTGCATCAGATTTTCGGACCATAAACCGTGGCGAAGTTGGGCGTTACGATGGTAGAATTGCAAACCGTATCTAAGGTATTTCCACCAAACTTGATTGCCCTCGATAATGTCAGTTTGAGCGTAGAGAAGGGGGAATTCGTTTTCATTACGGGATCTTCCGGCGCCGGGAAATCAACCTTGCTCAAGCTTCTTTATCGGGCTGAGGGTCCCACGCAAGGCAGAGTGATCGTTGACGGGCGAGACCTCTCCCGGTTGAAAATGAACCAAGTACCCCACCTGCGGCGGACGATCGGCAGTGTCTTTCAAGACTTCAAGCTTCTTCAGCGCCGTACAGTGGCTGAAAATGTCATTTTCAGTCTAGAGGTGATCGGTGTAGCCGATCGGGACGCCAAGAAACGAATGAGACAAGTCTTGGAATTGGTGGGTTTAGAAGATAAAGCCAACTGTTTTCCGCCAGAATTGTCAGGGGGGGAACAACAGCGGGTCAGTATCGCCCGAGCTTTGGCAAACAACCCGCCACTATTCCTAGCCGACGAGCCCACCGGCAACCTGGACTGGTCTTCTGCCTGGGACTTGATGGATCTGCTTAAACAAATCAACGCACAAGGAACGACGGTAATCATGGCAACGCACCATGAGGAGATTGTACGCAAGCTGCAGTGCCATACCATTATCCTGGAACGAGGACGAAAATTGGACGAACTCAACAATGGCAAAGAGACCGAGACGGCGCCCTTTTCCGGTTGAGCGGACGAGTTCGTTCCGCCTTTCGCGAAGAATGTTCGTTGAAATGTGGCTTAACATTCGTCGTAACGGAGTATTCTCTGTGGCTTGCATCGCCGTGGCTGCGATCTCTTTACTGATCTTTGGCATCTTCCTCCTTTTAGACGGTAGTTTGAACAACTTGGTTCATAGCTTTGAGGAAAGAGTAGGGGTTTCTGCATACCTCAAGACGACGGTTACCGCCTCGGATGTTGCGTATTTGCAGGCCAAAATCATGACATGGCCGGAAGTGGAATCCGTCACGTATGTCACGCAAGCGGAGGCGATGGAAACCTTGAAGCGAGACTTGGCAGGATATGAAGAAGTCCTCTCCAGCCTAGTGGCCAATCCGCTTCCTGCATCCCTGGAAATAAAGCCCAAGAACCCCCAAATGGCGGATGCCATCGTTTCCCAGCTTCGCATGATACCCGAGGTGGATGATATCCAATATGACGCCCAAATCGTTTCTAAACTGATCGCGTTCGCGAACTATTTTCGCATTCTGGGCGTTATCATCTCGCTATTGTTTGTCCTCAGCACTTGGTTCTTGCTCTCATCCGCTATCAGGATGACAGCATATACCCGCCGTCCGGAGATCGAGATCATGAAGCTCGTTGGGGCCACTAATGGCTATATCAGGTATCCATTCATTGCAGAAGGCATTTTTTATGGCTTGGTGGGCGCTGCGATGGCTTGCGTCTTCGTTTTACCGATACGATCCGTGCTGATGGCGAGTTTGCAGCGATTGGGTTTTTTATCCCAGGTCACACCCGATAACAGCTATGTGGTTTGGGTGATTATCGTGTTGTTGGCATTGGGTTCGTTTCTGGGCGCCGTTGCTGCAAATGTGTCCATTCGGAGATTCTTGCAGGAATGAAAACAATCCTTGGCTTCGTGCTCGCGATTCTCTGCTTCCTGACGTCTGTAGGGTTCCCGGTACAGGGCGATGAGGTGTCAGATCTCCAGACCCAACTGGAGGAATACAAAGCGGAGTTGGAAGCGGTGAAAATCAGGATAACCGAGACGCAAGATCACCAAAGCGAACTGCTCAATCAAATCGAGGACTTAAACGCGCAGATGTATGAAGTGGAGGGGCTCTTCACTTTCTTCCAATCCAAGATGGACGAGATCTCAATTACGATCCAGCAGGCTTCCCAGACCATCAACGAAAAGGATGCCGAGGTGAAGGTGATCGAAAAATCTCTCCAGGAACGTCAGAGCCTTTTGGGGCAACGCTTGGTCACACTGTACAAGCTCAATCGGGGAAAATATCTAGAGATTCTATTATCCTCCAATGATTTCCAGGAATTTGGTTCCCGCATGACCTATTTTGAGAGAGTATTCCGGCAGGACCAAAACCTGCTTGACCAAACCAAAGAATTGATCGCATCCTTTGCATTGCAGAAAAAACAGCTGCAGGACCAGAGGGAGCTGCTGATTCGGCAAGAAGAGCAATACGCTGAACTCAAACAAAAAAAAGAGGAAGAGAAGGGCATCCTGGAAGGAGACCTGGCCACCAAAGGAGAACTCGTGGCGCTGGCGCTCGACGAGCAGATAAATTTGGAAGGGCAGAAATCAGAATTGATGCAACAGATCGAAGCGGACCAGGCTTACATCACCGATCTGCTTACGAGCCGCGGCGCAGTATCCTACACGGGTCAACCCTCGGAATCCGGTTTTATCTGGCCCATCTGGGGAGCGCCAACATCATACTTCGGATGGCGCGACTGGGGCGATTTCCACCGAGGACTGGATATCGGCGCATCCTATGGAGCACCCGTTCAAGCAGTGAAGGACGGAGTAGTCGTGGGAGCGGAATACCTCGGTTCCTATGGGAACATGATTCTGATCGATCATTTGGACGGGCTGCAAACCGTTTACGCTCACTTATCCGGCTTCAATGTCGATGTCGGTCAAGAAGTGGTGCAGGGAGATGTTGTCGGTTGAGTGGGAATGACAGGTTATACCACCGGGCCACACTTGCATTTTGAAGTCCGCGCGGGTGGGGAATTTGTTGACCCTCTAGGGTTTCTACCCTAGACTAGTCCGATGAAACGCTTCTCCCAAATATCCGCCGGTATTGTTGCCGTAGCGCTGGCGGTCTCTTGTTTTTTTCTTGGCTACCTGCTGGCGCCCCAAGCACCCGGGCTTCTTCATCCACCTTCCACCATGAATTTCACCCCGGAGCAGTGGGAACTCTTTTCTGAAGTAACGGATTTGATCTACAGAGATTATCTGGAAAAAACAATCACTGGCACTACCTTGATGAATGGTGCATTAAGGGGGATGGTCAATTCCTTAGGAGATCCCTATAGCCAATACCTTACTCCCATCGATTATACGGATTGGACCACGCAAATCACAGGCATATATGGCGGAGTTGGGATGGAGATTGGCTCCAAAGATGAGAAACCAACCGTGATCTCCGTCTTTCCGGGGACGCCGGCAGAACGGGCAGGGATTCGCTCGGGTGATCACTTCATCAAGGTCGACGATGTTTTCGTGGAAGGCTTGTCCGTAAACGAAATCGCCGGCAAAGTCCGGGGAGATCCTGGAACGGACGTGAAATTGATACTGGAACGAGCCGGAGAAATGAAAGAGTACACCTTAAAACGGGAACAGATCATCATCCAATCAGTGAACGGCCGGATCCTGCAGGGTTCCATCGGTTACATCCAACTTCTGGGTTTTAAGGAACAAACAGCCAAGGATTTCGCCAAAATACTTGAACAATTGACTCGGCAAGGTATGTCCAAATTAATCCTTGATCTACGACAGAATCCCGGGGGTTTGCTTTCATCAGTGATTGATCTGGCTAGCTCGCTGGTTCCGACAGGTCAAACCATTGTCATTATTGAAGATCGGGATGGGCAAAAGAAGTTTTCCTATTCCAATCCCTTCACCCAGAAATACTCCATGCCAATCGTCCTATTGGTGGACGGTGGCACTGCCAGTGCCGCTGAAATCTTAGCTGGTGCCCTCAGGGATAACCAGCTCGCTACGTTAATTGGGGAACGGACGTTTGGCAAGGGTATCGTCCAGACAGTGGAACAGCTTCCCCAAGGCGGTGCACTGATTATCACTACCCAGCGATACCTGACACCCTCAGGAGAGTCCATCCATAAAAAAGGAATTATGCCGGATCAAGAGATTCAAACCACCCCCGAAGATCAAGCTGCCGGTCGCGACCCCGTCCTAGAACGGGCAATCCAGCAGTTGACCGGCGTTACTCCCTAGATGAGTCAAAGCCTCAAGTCAACCCTTCCCCAACCAGAAAAAGCCATTCTTATCGCTTGTGAATATGCTACGAAAGGCATCGTTGAAACTAAGGATTCCATCCGTGAATTAGCAGAACTGGCTACAGCAACCGGGGTGATGGTGATGGATCAACTGATACAAAAGCGCCAACAGCCAGATCCGCGAACGTATCTTGGGAGTGGCAAAATCAGCGAACTCAAGGGAATGCTCAAGCAACAAGGGGGATCGCTGGTGATTGCTGACGATGAGCTGACATCGACCCAACTGCGAACCGTGGAAGAATCTTTGCAAGTTAAAGTGGTAGATCGCAGCCAGGTGATTTTGGATTTGTTCGCTGCACGTGCTCAATCAAGAGAGGGGAAAATCCAGGTGGAACTTGCCCAACTGGAATACTTGCTTCCGCGCCTGGCGGGAAGCCAACGTAGGCTTTCCCGTCTGGGAGGAGGCATTGGCACGCGCGGACCGGGCGAAACAAAGCTAGAAATGGATCGCCGTCTAATGCGCCGACGGATCCACAAGCTGAGAGAAGACTTGGAGACCATCCGCAAGGAGCGCTCTTTGCTGCGACGTGGAAGAAAAACCTTCTTTCTGGTGAGCCTTCTTGGCTACACCAATGCTGGAAAATCCGCACTCTTTGAAGCGCTGACTGGAACGGAGACACTCGTTTCCTCGCAGCTATTTTCCACGCTGGATCCGAAAATACGCCGCGCTCGCACTGACAATGGTATTCTCTTTTCAGACACGGTCGGTTTCATCCGCAAGATTCCTCATCATCTTTTTACTGCTTTCAGGGCGACCTTGGAAGAGGTGCAGGATGCAGACCTGCTTCTGCTTGTTGTCGATGGATCCGATCCAAGGGCCTCGGATCATCTTGTGGTAGCGAAAGAATTAATGATTGAGCTTGAGATTTCCAGTAAACCGATGATCACCGTGATCAATAAACTGGACCTGGCGGGTTGCTCACAACAACTGCCATTGCTCCTACGCACACAGCCGTCAGCTCTGCAAGTGTCCGCCCTTACCGGTGAAGGAGTAGACCGTCTGATGTCGGAAATCAAACTGGAAAAAGAGCGCCATCGCTCCGATATGGCCATGACGAATGCTCCGATTCGATCCAACATTACTTGACCGAGCCAAAGAAGCCGAGGAACACGCTCGGGATTTCTTTCCTTCCTTGGAAAAAACCCGTCGATCTGTGTTCGGTAAGATATTGGAAGGATTTCACCGAGCCGATATCTCCGAAGCGCACTTAAAAGGATCTTCCGGCTATGGATATCATGACTTCGGCCGGGAAGGATTGGATCAGGTTTTTGCGTTTGCCATGGATGCTCTGTCTGCCATGGTGCGACCGCAGTTTATTTCGGGCACTCATGCCATCGCTGTGACCCTGATGGCCCTCTTGAAGGCGGGAGATACAATGGTTTGCCCCCAAGGGCGCCCGTATCAGTCATTACTGCCTACATTGAATTTGTTGTCCCGCATCGGAGTAAAAATCGTTACCGAGGAAACGGAATGGAAACACGCTGCAAGCCTGGCAAGGAGTTCCTTGCTGATCTTCCTTCAGCGCTCTCCTGGCTACGAAAACCGCCGGCGGACATCATGGAAGATCTTTCAAGAACTGATCGAGCAAATGAAGGTAGACTTTCCCCAATGCCTGATCCTGATTGACAATTGCTATGGTGAGTTCGTTCATGAGCAAGAACCCACGGGGTTTGGCGCTGATATCCTGTGCGGTTCCCTGATCAAGAACCCAGGGGGTGGATTAGCCCTTACCGGTGGATATGTAGCCGGGAGAGAGGATCTGGTGGACGCAGTGGCCGAGCGCATTTTCGCGCCGGGACTTGGTCGGCAGATTGGAGCCAGCGAAGGACAGCTTCGTTCCTTGTACCAAGGATTGTTTTCCGCCCCCTTCGTTGTCTGTGAAGCTCTCAAGGGTGCCGTGTTTGCTGCTTTCTTTTTTCAATCGCTGGGATTTGAGGTCGACCCAGAGCCCCAAGAAGAGAGAAGCGATATTATCCAAGTCGTCCGATTGCAGAGCAAAGAGCGGTTGTTAGTTTTTACCCAAGCCGTGCAGGAAGCGGGACCTATCGATTGGAAGGCCAAGCCGGAACCAAGTCTTCTACCGGGTTACCGGGATGAGGTGGTGATGGCAGCCGGTACATTTGTTACGGGAGCTTCGCTGGAGCTCAGCTGTGATGCTCCAATGTCACCACCCTATTCCGTGTACCTACAGGGTGGATTGAATTTTGATCATAGCTGGCATGGCAGCCTTTTGGCCGCACAGCGGATGATGGACCGTCATCTTTTACCGTAGACAAAACATGCCAATACAAAAAAGAGTTCCCGGAGTAGATCCGGGAACTCTTTTTTGTGCTTGAAATCAATCGTCTTTTTTCTGCTTGAAATCAATCGTTAGGGCATCGGTTCCGTGTAATAGCTGATCAGCGTTTCCGTATTGTCGACCGCATTGTGAACGCCATAATGGCTCTGCGCCGCCTCAGCGACCCATTCGAACATCCAGTTGTTGGGCACATCGGGGAAGGAAAGCGCTACATTCGCTCCCCGCAACGGACCGCGACCAAATGCTCGATTGATCAAAGTAACCGTTTCCGCGCGAGTGATCGGCTGATCCGGGCGAAAATCCCCCGAGGTGTAACCGGTGACGAACTGGGCGCGACTGGCCATCTCGATATAATTGGCGGCCCAATGACCGGCAATATCGGGGAACGTGGGGGGAGAGACTTGGATTGGGAACAAATTCCGCATCAGAACCATCACTTTGGACAATTCTGCCCGGGTGATGCTTTGGTCGGGTCGGAATGTACCATCTGGGTATCCATTGAACAAGCCGGCGCTGACCGTGGCGGAGATATAGCCGTAAGCCCAATGATTGGTGGGTAGATCGGAGAAATTTGCTCCGGTGGACGAGGCTGCTCCCAGAATGCGGGAAAGCATGGCGGCGACTTCCGCTCGTGTGATTTGATTTTGGGGGCGGAAGGTACCGTCGCTGTACCCTTTGATATAGCCGTGGTGAAGCACCTGCCCCACCGTAACGAACACGGAAGGCGTGGCAGCATCTTGATAGCCGGTGGCTGCACCAAATGCCACATTGTCAATCAACGACCCGCTAACTGCCCCTGCGGGCACAGTGAACTGGACGCTGACGGTACCGTTGGCTCCGGGTGTCACGTCACCGATGTTCCAGATCACGCGGTTATTCGCCGTATCGATGATCGGTGGAGGGCTGCCATTGAGATAGGCAGTGCCGATTGGGAAATACTCAATGATCTGGACGTTGTTCAGCAGGGAGGAGCCATTGTTGGCGAAGGTGATCAGGTAGGTGATCGGTTCCCCCGGTAGAGCGGAATCCGCCGTGGCCAACTTACTGATCACTAACAGAGAAGCAGGAACCTGGCCCACAGTGAATGTGGCGGTGGAAGTGGCAAGTTGTGTTCCACCAACGGATGCGACAGCGGTGTTTCCGACGGAAATCCCGATGGTGGCAGTCTGGGCCAATAAAGCCGTCAGTTCAAAGCTCTGGGTCTGCCCGGGATTGAGCGTGGCCGTCCAGGTCACGATTCCTGCGGATTGGGTATAGACTCCGGTTGCAGATTGGAAGGTCAATGGACTGGGCAAGGTGTCGGCGATGGTGACGCCCACGGTGGGGTTTGTGGTCGGGTTTGAACAGGTAATGGTGAATAGGGCCGGGGTTCCGGGTTGCACGCTTGCAGAGGAAACGGATTTGAAAAGACTCACACTGGCCGGCAGACCGACGATCGCGTAGACAGTGTTGGAAGAACCGCCCGCCGGCAATGGATTCGGAATCAACGGGATTTGACCTGACACTTGGGCTGTGTTTGGAATCTGTGTTCCGGGCGTTAAATTGTAGTTCACCATGGCGGTGAAGTAAAAATTCATCTCGGTATTAGGTTGGATCGTCGTTCCGGTACCGCCCCAATAAACTTGATTCCCGCTGATAACTCCTGCCAGGCTGGAAGCCGCACCCACACCAGGGTTCACCAATCGGGAATCCAGATTGTCGGTTACAGTAAAATTGTTCACCGCATTAGTAAGAGAGTTGTTCTTGACTTTGATGCCGAAGGAAACGTATTGACCGGGTTGGGCATAAGTCGGGGAAATCGTCTTGATGATCGTAAAAGGAGCCGCGCTGATGCTGACCGTTGGCGCCAAGGCGCTCTTGTCCACATAGACGGAATTCTGATACCCAGTCAAGCGCGCCGTGTTGGCCACCGTATAACCCATCAAGCTCTGGTCGTTGATCACTTGAACGTTCAGGATGGCCGTAACAGAGGCAGAGGTACCGACCGAACCTAGGTTCCAAGTCACCCAGTTTCTGCCTGCTGTTAGATCAGGGAGCGTAATCGAGGAACCGACCGGTGGATTCACGAAAGAGGCGGACGAAAAGACTGTGTAGGACGGGATATAGTCGACGATTTGGGCGCTGGTAAAAGCGGCTTGACCCACATTGTTCAGTTGGATGGTGTAAGTGATTGTGTCGCCTGGTCCCGCACTGGTTTTATTGGCTGACTTGGTGAACGTAGTCTGACCCGGGACAATCGAACCGGAGATCGAAGCTGGATCCGAGGCAACGAAACCTGTAGCGGAGGCATAAGACACGTTCGTGAATGCGGTAGTGGAAGAGAACGTCAAGGCATTGGCTGTAAAGTAAAGTTGGAGGACGCCAGCCAACTGAGGGATCGTAGCCGAAGGGAAGGAAAAGTATAGCGAGTTCCCCGATCGGGTATAGACTGGCGTGGTGGCCGTAGTCCCTATGTAAGCGGTGATGCCGGCCACGCTGGCGGGGTCAAAACTGGCAGGCAAGACATCCGTGATGATCGGTGCAATGGCGCCAATCGTGGAAGTATTGGCCGCAGTAATGCGAAATGTTGCCGGTCCGCCGGAAGTCACGATCCCATCTGCAGGACTGGTGATCTGCTTCTGAACGGCGAGCTTGGGTTGCCCTGCTGTGACATTGATCTGGATTCCGCTGCCATAGCTAGAAAAGTATGTTCCGGTCGCAGTGACCATGGTAAAGTCTGCGCTGACGATGAAACTATCTCCTATAGCAGTTGCAGTCCGATAGGTTGCAGACCCAAGGCAGTTCGTGCCGGGGGCGACATCGAAGAATTTGAAAAATGGAGAAGGTATATAGGTTTCCAATGTCCCAAGCTTCCCGTCTGGATTGTCATCGAAAGTGACCCATCCTTCGGTCCATGTTTCCGTTCCTGTATTAGTGAATTTGAAGCTAAGCGTGACTATGCCGTTGGGTTGAATAGTGGTTGAACTCGGAGTTACATAACCCCAAGTTCCGCTACCAGCTGCGTCAGCCAGAGGAATACTCTGAACCGGAAGGGAAGCCAGCGGCAAGAGTAAGAGCGCTGCGAGCGCCAGGATGAACAGTTTCTTTGTTAGATTCATGTTCTCAAGCACCTCCAAATCGGTATTGTCTTACTATACAACGGTCGCAGAGGCAAAAAGTTGCGATTTCTAAAATATTATTCAGCGGCGAATTGCGGCTGAAATCATTATACCGATCTGCCAGGATTGTGCAACCCAGGGATGGCTTCAGGATTATCGATTTGACATTCTGCCGCAAACTCTTGTCTAATGGAGATCGGAAAGAGTAGGGAAGGCGGTGAAAAACCGCCGCGGTCCCGCCACTGTAAGGGATGAGCCCGAATGCGCCACTGGCTTTGCTGGGAAGGCAAAAAGGGCAAGGACCCCGAGTCAGGAAACCTGCTTTCCACCGCGAACAGCGGGACATCCTTCGTCAGAAAGGAACGTGACATGAAAAAGAGACTTTTTATTTTGGGCCTGATCCTGATTCTTCTTTCCGTTTTCCTGCCGGCTTGTCGGGAGAATCCCAATCAATCGCCGCAACCAACAGAGACGTATCCGCAAGTGGAATACACTTTTACGCCTACTCCACTGGCACCGTTATCCGCAGTAGATGCTTTTGGGCGGGAAATGAAATTGACGACAAAACCTACACGCATCATTTCCCTGGGGCCTTCCGCCACGGAGCTAGATTCTCTCCCTGGAACCCGACCTAGTGTTTGCCGTATTCGGCACCCCGATGACATTGATCGAAAACCTTCGTCAGCAGCAAGTTCCCGTTTTTGGCCTCAATCCCAAAACCATCAAAGACGTGCTGCAAGATCTTTACAACCTGGGCAGCCTATTGGGGCAAGAAGAAACTGCAAAGCAGCTGATCGATCAGACTCTTTCCGCGATTACAACGATGCAAAAACGAGGTTCTTCCACGCCGACATTGCCGAAAGTGTACCTTGAAACATGGCCGCAAGAACCTTATTACACCTTCGGCCCCGGTTCTTTCGGCGATGATCTGATCCGGATCGCCGGAGGGGAAAACCTTGGCGCATCTGCGGACGAGGCATACCCGGCGCTGTCCACAGATTACATCCTTTTTGAAAATCCGGATGCGATTGTGCTGGCGTACTCCGTCAGCGGGAATCCCTTGGAACAAGTGAAATCCCGCCCTGGCTGGCAGACTGTATCCGCCGTCGTACAAAATAAGATCCTGGTCCCGGCCGATCCCAATATCTATCTTCGCCCGGGTCCCCGAATTCCCCAGGCATTGGACGAGTTGGCCCGTTTCCTGCACCCAAACTGGTTTTAGTTTTTCTTGCGGACCTTCATTCTAGGCTCGCTGCTGCTACTGGCCTTGCTGGCGTGGGGATTGTTCGTCGGGGGTGCCCCCCTCTCGATGTCCGAAGTAGGAGCGGCCTTCGTGGCACCCCTGGGTCTGGCGGAATCCCCGGCCAATTTCATTACGATTGTCTGGGACTTGCGCATCCCGCGGATGCTGGCAGCGTTTTGTGTGGGCGCCGCTTTGGCTTTGGCTGGAGCTCTCAGCCAGGCGTTGTTTCGCAACCCGTTGGCCGACCCGTTTATCCTTGGTACGAGTGCCGGCGCCAGTTTTGGCATTACCCTTGCCTTTCTTTTCAATCTGACCTACTTGGCACCGGGATGGTTGGCGATGCCTCCTTTTGCTTTCATGGGTTCGCTCGTCGTCACCGCGCTGGTCGTGATGATCGGGCGCAAGGGTAGCGCATTGCCGGTGAACACCCTATTGCTGGCCGGCGTGGCTGCCAATTACCTCTTTGTCTCGTTGAGTACGGCCATCATGGCCTTTGGTCGGGAAATCCTCAACCGAACTGTATTCTGGAGCTTGGAAGGACTTGCCGGAGCCAACTGGACCTCCGTTTGGACCATTCTTCCCGGCCTAATCGTCGCCTCGATCATAGCGCTCTCCCTGGCAAGGCCTTTGAATTTGCTTCTTTTGGGCGAAGAAAGCGCATTGGGGCTGGGTCTTGCTGTGCCTTCGGTCAAGTGGTTGATTGTCGGATTGATCAGCCTGTTGACCGGGGTGGCAGTCTCCATCAGCGGTTTGATTGGTTTTGTGGGATTGGTGGTGCCCCACATCTCCCGTATGCTGGTAGGGGCTCACCATCGCAGATTGCTGCCGATGTCCTTTGCATGCGGTGGTATCCTCCTGCTCGGCGCAGACAATTTGGCGCGGTCCATCCTCCCGGGATCTGAAATTCCCGTTTCCGTAATCACGGCTCTCCTGGGTGTCCCGTTCTTTATCTATTTGTTGCGGAAGAAATGAAAAACCCAGACTTGTCCATCTGCCGGCTTAGTGCGGGATATCAGAAAGGAAAACCGGTTTTGGAAGATCTATCGATCGGATTCCATTCCCAAACATTCGTGGCTCTGGTGGGACCCAACGGATCGGGGAAAACCACGATGCTGCGATCCATTCTTGGCATGGCGAATATCTATGCCGGGCGGATATTGTGGCGGGATCAGGCGATTGCACAAATTCCCAGGCGGGAGCTTGCCCGACATATCGGTTTTTTACCACAGCAAACCGGGGAATCCTTGTCCTTTTCGGTGGAAGAAATGGCGATGATGGGCCGCTATCCTCACCAATCTTCCTGGACGGATACTAGGAATGACCGGCGGATCGTACAAAATGCCCTGCTGAGAGTCGGGATGTGGGAAAAAAAGAATCGTTTTTTTTCCAAGCTATCCGGTGGGGAGCAGCAGCGAGTTCTGATCGCGCGGGCTTTAGCTCAGGAGGCCGAGTTTCTTCTATTAGACGAGCCGACCTTGCACCTTGACGTGAGGTACCAATTAGAGATTTCGCACTTGCTGAAGCAACTGGCAAACGAGGGGCTTGGTATTTTGGCGGTCTATCATGATCTGAGGCTGGCTCAACTCTATGCCGACCGGATCGTGATGCTGAAGCATGGGAAACTGATCGCGGACACTACAGCTGCGGAATTGAATGTGGAGCAGGTTAGACAGCTTTTTGACATAGACGAGACCCTTGCTTCCTGGTTGCTCAGCACCGGTCATTTCCCCGTTGATTCACCTTAAGAACATGTGGAATCTGGATGAATACCTTATGATTTTGGGCTAGAATAAAAACAAGCGATTTAACAGAACCATTTTGGGTTTCTAATAAAAGCCAAAGGAGGAGATAGCGAAGCTCTGA
>JAPLHX010000224.1 GCA_026389415.1 Coprothermobacterota bacterium
TCTCGGCGATCTCCAATAGCCCATCGAAACCGTATTGCAGCGGATAGTAGTAGTTGGTTACCTCCCGACCTTGGGGCAAGGTGAAGCCGGACTCGAACATGCAAATTACGGATCGCATTAAGTTTTCCTTGATCTGGTACCCAGGCACTAACTCCTCCCAGCGGTGGGAAGTGTCCTCCACCGACCGACCGGACCAGGCTTGAGCCAGCTTCAGCAGCGGTGAAACTTCCTCCTGGCGGATACCAAACTTGCCTGCGATGGAAACCACCTGGCCGAAGCCGGCAGTGACGTTTCCACCACCCGCGCCCCACTTGGTCACCTCATCGGCAGCCGCGGAACCGTGGGAAAGAGCTTCCTGATACAGTTCATCTTCTTTGGCCATGAAGTAGCTGGCTGAAAGCCAGGGCATCGGAAAGGAACCGCGATAGTAGAGCGTTTTTCCTCCTACCAGCAACTCTCCAGGGAAAATGGTGGGGGTAAGATGCTCAAATGCCGTCCGCAAAGCCTTGGCCCGTCGCATCACCGGTATCTCACCTTCCAACTGGTCCCAGCGCCGGGTATACCAGTAAGGAAACTCCAGGCTGACCGAAGAGAGAGTCTGAAAATAAAGATCACGCAGTTTACGCGCCCGGGGTGTCGGCTCTTTTTTCACTTCCCGCTCCACGGGCAGAGTCGAAATTTGGTCCATTCTATTTTTCCTTCTGGCTGTGGATTCAGCCGCGTTTATCTTTTTTTACTCATGTCGATGGCTGCTTTGGACAGCTTCACAGCGATGTTGCCACCGGGAACAAGCAACCCTACCACATCTGCTCCCAAGTCGAAGAGCATGTTCCAATCCAATTTAGTGCCGGCTTGTTGACGGAAGGTCTTGCCCCCAGTTCGCATTTGACCGGATAGCCCGTCGAACTCAGCCACGGCACGCCGGTCCTTGGTGGTCCAATGGTATTCGTAGGCATAGATCGGACGGTAATAAAGTTCCAACCGTTCGATGGTGACTTCTTCCTCGAAGATGCTATCCGCCTGTACCGGTTTGATCATCTCCCCAAATAGCTGACGAACGACGAACGATGCCCGGATCTCTGGTGCAACCACCATTCCCTCGGGGTTAAACTCTTCCAACGAGATTTCCTTCTTCGAGAATTGAAGAGCGGGCGAAAAATCCTTTCGTTCCCCGTTGATCCCGTCGAAGAAATCTTGGCGTTGGTTGTCCTCCTGGCAATGCTCGGTGCCGGGGATTAGGAAAACTTGCGCCCCGTATTTTTTATCGTCAGCCACTGGATAACTGAGACTGCCTACCGTTACAGATTTGACTTCCGGTCCCGTGGTTTTCACCGGGAACTTAACCTGCCGATCGTAGACATAATGGGCGTGGCATGCGATAAACCAAAAAGGCTCGTAGCGTTTCTCGCTGTAAGTGATTTGGATGTCTTCCCCTTTTGGGCGAGAAAAAATCCCCGTCAGCCCCGAGCTGAAGACGCCGATCTTCTTGTCCCAGGCTCGTTCCCGCGCTTGCTCCGGTGTGATCACCTCCGGCAGAAAAAAGGCTTTCTGTTCCAAAACTGTAATTTCCATTTTTTCCCCTACCTTTCTATCTGGACATATTCTATAATAAATCGACGAAACCTCCGCACTTTTTCAACGAAAACACCGGCTCCAATAATTCAGGGGAGAAGGAAAAACCAGATGAACGGGGACCAATTCATTGATGGGAAGGCCGATCTTTACCAATCCATTTTTCAGCACCTGGAAGAGCCATTTTTTTTCTTTGACTGCCGTGGCAGGTTGATCGTTTGGAACCGCGCAGCGGAAGAACTAGCCCGCCCGAAGCCGCTTACTGGATTGGAGGAAGAGTTAAGTGGGTTCCTCCGCTCCCCGGAGATGAAACGAGAGGTGGAGAGGAGCCTGGAAACGAAAGGGGGAAAGTTCGAATTCCAATTGCAAATGAGCAAAATCAGCACGAATGGGGAGGAGGGAGTGTTGGTTCGGCTGCAGGATATCTCCACACGCAAGAAAGCGGAGGCGCGAATCCATTATCTCAGCTATTATGATGCACTAACCGGACTCTACAACCGTTCGTTTTTCGAGGTGGAACTGAAGCGCTTGGACACGAAACGACAGTTACCCCTGACGGTGATTATGGGGGATTTAAACGGGCTTCGATTGGTGAACGACACATTTGGTCATGAAGCGGGAGACAAGCTGCTCTGCCAGGTAGCCCAGGCCTTTCGCAAGGCGCTTCGCCGGGAAGATATCGTAGCCCGTTGGGGGGGCGACCAATTTGTGATCCTCTTGCACCGGACTTCCTCGGAGGTGGCTAATCAGTTGTGCCGGCGGATTCGCCAGACCTGTCGCGAACAAGGTCCAGACCCCATCGAATTGAGCATCTCTTTAGGTACAGCGACCAAGGAAGTAGTCGAGGTGGATGTACAGAGCATCCTGCGCGTGGCGGAAGATCGGATGTATGCCAGCAAGCAACAGGAGAGTCAATCGGTTTCTGGGGGGATCATTTCCTCATTGGAACGCTCGCTATGGGCAAACAAAAACGAAACCGAAGAGCATGCCGAGCGCCTGAAACGGATTTCGCAGCAGTTGGGACGGGCATTGCAGTTACCAGGATATCAAATCGATGAACTGGCCTTGTTGGCCTTGCTGCACGATATTGGGAAAGTGGTCATTCCGCCGCAGATTCTGGCGAAGCCGGAACGGCTCTCTCCGGAGGAATGGGAGACAGTCAAACGGCACCCGCAAACCGGGTATCGGATTGCCACCTCTTCTACTGAGGTTCTGTTGATTGCTGAAGCGATCCTCACCCACCATGAACATTGGGATGGCAGTGGGTACCCGCGCGGGCTCAAGGGGGAGGAAATTCCGATTTTGGCCCGCATCCTGGCCATCGTGGACGCCTATGACGTGATGACCGAAGGGCGCCCCTACCAGTCAGCGATCTCTCATCAAGCAGCCCTGACGGAGCTGCAACGCTGCTCCGGTAGCCAATTTGATCCCGGATTAGTCCAAGCCTTTTGCCGGATGGCAGAGACTCCGTTCTAATCGGTTGGTCCAATCGTCAAAAGCCAAACCGTTCTGTGTTAGTCTGGCAGGTGTCGGTGGCAAATTGGCCTGTTTCCGCAATCCTGTCTCCGAAATGCTTCTTACCATTGAGATGGAGCCGGACGACGAATGAACGTGCGAAGAATTAGTGGAGCATTATTAAGTCACTTAGCGGGTTCAATCGTTCCCAATTTGCTTCAATGTTTGCTCCAAACTTCAGTATTCCATGCCCCTCTGTTTCGTATTCTGGATCGTCGTCTGAATCGCGCTCTTGCTCGTTCGCGCCAGCGTATCCAACGGGAGCGACTGTTGATGATGCGAGCCATCGCCTCTAGCGCGAACCGATTGACAACCAACCGCCAAATCTCTTCACACGTATTGCACGTGATCCTCCGCCTGTGGGGGAGGGTTTGGTTAGATTCCTGGCGGGAGCGACCGCAAGCGAAACGATTTCGAGAGAAATTTGGGGCAGCACCACCATGGTTTCTCGTTGTGGCGCCAACACAAGCATGCAATTTGGCTTGTCATGGTTGTTATGCCGATGCAAATGAAGTCTCAAGTTATTTGTCTTGGCCCGTCTTGAATCGGATCCTGGCGGAAGCCAAAGCCCTTTGGGCCGCGCCACTGGTGGTGTTTTCCGGTGGAGAACCACTGGCCTATCGTGACCAAGGAAAGGATATCTGGGACTTGTTGGAGAGCCATCACGATCTCCTCTCTTTGGTATTTACCAACGGCACGTTGATTGACCGCCGGGTTGCCCAACGGATGGCTTCGTTGGGCAACGTCACTCCAGCACTATCCGTGGAAGGTTTGCAAGAACGGACGGATACCCGGCGCGGTCCGGGTACTTTCCTGCGGATCTTAGAGGCCATGGCCTTATTGCGGTCATCCGGAGTACCCTTTGGGATTTCTGTGACCGTGACTGCGGAAAATCTGACGGAAGTTACATCGGATGAATTCCTGGAGTTCTTCTTCACCCAACAGGGCGCTTTCTATGGGTTTCTCTTCCACTATATGCCCATCGGCCGTGCTCCCAACTTCCAGTCGATCCCGACTCCGGCTCAACGGCTGGAGCTTTGGTGCCGTACGTGGAAAATCATTGAAGAGAAACGGTTTTTCTTGTTTGACTTCTGGAATCATGGGCCCATCGCTGATGGTTGCCTTTCCGCCGGCCGGGGAGGCGGGCATTTGTACATCAATGGGGATGGAAAAGTAATGCCTTGCGTGTTTGCTCCCTATTCCGCTGCTAACATTAGGGAGATCTATCAAACCGGTGGGAACTTAAACGATGCTTGGCGATCCCCCCTTTTCGCCACGATCCGGCAGTGGCAAAAGGACTATCGGGTTGGACTGGGCCCTGGGAGGGAAGGAAACCTCCTTTCCCCCTGTCCCATTCGCGATCATTACCCGGTCTTCCGTGAATGGATCGATCGGTTGCAGCCCCAGCCGGAAAACCAAGCTGCCCAAAATGCACTGGCTGATTCGCAATACACTGCCTGCTTGTCCGCTTACGGCCGGGATTTAGCCTGCTTAAGCACACCTCTGTGGCAAAAGGAATATCTTGGGCGATGCCCATCTTTTGCTAATAGAGGCTTACCTTTCTTAGGGTGAGATCGCACCGATGCAACTTTTACTGCAACCGGAAACAATCCCGACCCCGGAGTGACTGTTTCGAGCAAACCCGACCTTACTTAAGGCTGAACTGGCGTACGAAGTAATCCACGCTGGCCTGCAGACAAGCCACCAGACCATCGCCGCCATAATGGTGGTCCAGGTTAGGCAAGGGTAAGAACTCGAAAGGTTTGTCCGCCGCCTCCAGCGCCTGGATAAAGTTGACGGAGTGCTGCAGGTGGACGTTGGTGTCGACCAGACCGTGCACAATCAGGGGCGAGGCTTGGATTTGGTCCGCGCGGGTGACCAGCTCGGTCAATGCGTAGCCCTCCGGGTTCTCGCTTGGCGTCCTCATGTAGCGTTCGGTGTAAATTGTGTCATAGGCCTTCCAGTCCGTCACCCCAGACCCGGCAACACCGCAATGGAAAATCTCCGGGGCATGGATCAGAGCATAGAGAGTCATGAAACCGCCGAATGACTTGCCATCCGTGCCAATGCGCCCAGGGTCCACGTAGGGCAATTGCTGCAGATACCGGACCCCTGCCAACTGATCTTTTAGAGCAGCAGGACCCAGTTGCTTGAAGATTGGAATCTCAAAGGCGTGCCCCCGGCCGGAAGATCCACGGTTATCCAGTCGCCAGACCAGGAATCCTTGCTGGGTGTAGAGGACATCCCGCTCAATCTGGTTGAAGAGATTGGTCGCTCCGTACTGATTCGTCACCATTTGCAGCGTTGGTCCTCCATACCAGTGGACCACCACCGGGTAGTGGATCGATGGATTGAAGTTTTCCGGTTTGACCAGTTGGGCATACAACTCGGTCCCGTCATCCGCTTTTAAAGTGATGAATTCCCGCTGCATCTTGGGAAGGTTGAACGCCGGGCCTGCGCATTGCCGCAACAAAGCCTTGGGAGTCCCGTCGGATTGCAGGATGGAAAACAGCGGTGGCTGATCCACACTGGAAAACTGCTCGACCAGGTAATCGCCATTTGCGGAGAGAATCCCGGCATGAAACCCTGGGTCAGCCGAGAGTTGATCCAAGCGACCGCTGCTGATCTCCAAACGGAAGAGTTGGCGTTCCAGAGGGCTTGTTTTGGTGCTGGAAAAATAGGCAAACCGGCCCGATGGATCGATTTGAACCGCCCGGTTGGAAGTCAGCAAATTCCAAGCCGCTGACTCCACCAGCCAGTCGCCCGTAGTCAGTTGACGGACCAACTGGCCATTGCGTTGATAGAGGTAGAGGTGCATGAAACCAGACCGCTCAGAGAGCCAGAGAAACTCCTTGCCTCCGGGCAGGAAAATGGGAGCAGCCAGGTTGTTCTCGTTGATCCAGTATGGGTCGGTTTCCTGCAGGACGGTGCGAATCGACTGGGTGATCGGATTCCATGCTTGCAGCGTCACCAACGAGTGGTCCCGATTCTCCGCCAGAAACCACACCTCTTGGGAATCCGGAGTCCAAGAGAAAAAGGGCAATATATATTCCGTATCGATAGGTAACGGAATAGCCTGTGGCTTTTCCTCGGTACCAATATGCGCGCACCAGAGAGAAGGTTTCGGATTTGGACTCCCTGCCACAGGGAAGCGGATCCAAGAGACTTCTTCCGGCATTGACGCAAAATTTGTGGTGGGATGATTTTGTACCGAACTGTCATCCAAGCTCAAATAAAGCAGCCGGCGGCTGTCCGGTGACCAGGCATAGGCCGGTTGTTGCGCCCGCGAGGCCATCTCTTCTGTGTAAACCCAATCCAGGCAGCCATTAAACGTGTCCTGGTCGCCATTGGCAGTCAACCGGCTGATCCGGCTACCGACTATTTCCAGCAGGTAGAGGTCGTTTTCTCGGGTGAAGGAGACATAACCACCGGAAGGGGAAAACGCGGAGGTGGCGACCAACTTGTCTGGCGATAGCAACTGCAACTCCCCGCCGGCAAGCCGCAGCAGGTACAGGCCGTCTTCGCCTGGAATCAATAGAGCGCTAGCGTCGGGCGACCATTGGATCAAATCCAGATACAAGTTCTTACCGAGGATGGATGGTTTTACGATGATCTGTTTGGTGTCTTTCTCCGGGTCATAGAGCCAGACGACATTTTCCCCATCCTCTGCTTCAGTATAGAGTAATTGGGCTCCAACCGGGCTCCATGCAAAATTGGCAGGTCCTCTGCCCATCAAAGCCTCAGGTTCCACAAGCATCCGAGCGGCGATCTGGGATGGGGCGGGAGAAATTTGAACGCAGCCGGCCAGAAAAACTAGGACAAGAATGAAAAAGAGTGGCTTGCAATAAGCACGGATCATTTCTTTGCCTCCTTTACATGCGCCCGATGACCTCCCCTCGATCGGATTGAGCGGACGGTCAGACAAGATCATAGAGCACAGCCGTTTGGAAACCGAACGGTTTAGCATCCATTGAACAACCAATTGCCACGATTGCCAAATTACCTCCCGGGTGAAGATCCAAGGTTGGAGCTCCGCGATTGCTTTCCATCGAGCATTGGTCCGAGTCGCCGGAAGAACCTTCCCCGCCAAGCGATTCCGCCTTTCATTTCTGGTTTTCCTTGTGTTGAGGGGAATTCCTTCCTATGATCAAGCGGACAAGCCGATCACGGAGGGACAGCATGACCGCAATAGATTTCCTGGTAGAGAAGGGCCTTTATCCGATGATCAGTATAACCGGCAAGTTGTATTTTCGAGGCGGCAAACAGCATTCACTTACCCCAGAAACCATCGATGAATTATGCCAAGAACTGAGTTTAACCTCACCGGAATCCTGCGCGCGCCGGCGAAAGGAAATACAGGCGCGCCGGCAAGCGCTACAAGAAACCCGTCCGATCCGGGAGTGGATCAAGCAAGAGCGTCCGCGGGAGATGCTGGTTCGCCAAGGTGCGGAAACTTTGTCCCTGGCAAAACTGCTCGCGATCCTCCTTCGCACCGGCAAAGCAGGAGTAAGCGCAGAGGAATTGGCTCGGCAGTTGTTGAATCACTTCGGTTCCTTGCGCGCGTTGGATGCAGCTCCAATCTCACACTTGCAGGATTTTGGTGGGATTGGACTAGCGAAAGTCGCGCAAATCAAAGCGGCTCTGGAGCTGGGTAAACGGCTGGCGCGAGAACGAACGGAGCGCAAACCTCGAATCAAGAGCCCGCCGGACGCGTTAGCGTATGTGGCCGGAGAACTCGGATTGGTCTTGCGCGATGCTGTCAAGGAATCGTTCCAGGTCATTTATTTAGACAGCAAAAACCAACCCATCGAGCGGCGGGAAATCAGCCGCGGCACGGTGAATGCCAGCCTGGTGGACCCCAAAGAAATCCTGAAGGAAGCCTCGCTCTGCTCTGCGGTCTCGGTGATCTTAGCTCACAATCACCCCTCGGGTGACCCTCAACCTTCTACGGAGGATATCCGGCTCACACTTGCGATTAAAGAAGCCTGTACGTTGGTTGGATTGAAAGTGTTGGATCATATTGTCATCGGGCGAAACGCCGAGGATTATTTCAGTTTTTCCGCGGCCGGCCTGCTGGACAAAGCGTGAAAATTGCTGCGATGGATGGCAGGTCGAAACACGGAAACCTAAGGGGCGCTTGATCCGATGACCATTCTGGATTCCTGGTTCGGCCTTCTGCCAAAAGATGCGGAACGAGGCCGATTCCGCCGCGAATCTCAACAGAAGGGAAGAGAACCATGACTAATCAAGAAAAGAACATCCCGCAGAAAAGTGAAAAGATGCGCCCGTTCGACCTGCCGGTGTCACGCGCAAGCACATCCTCCGCGCTAGCACAGTTGCTGGTTTTTTTCGGTAATGCCTTCCTGATCCTGGGGCTCTTTCTCCCCTGGGTGCAGGTCGGCTTCGCGCCAAAAGTGCACGTTTCCGGCTACCGGCTGGGCATTTTCCTGGTCCAAGGATCTCCTCTGCCCACTGCCTGGGGAGCCCGCGATCTGTGGGACGACATGCTACTGATCCTGGCTCTGGTTTTGGCCGTGGACGCGGCGTTGAACCTGATCGCCCTGGTTCGAGGGACGCTCGTCCGCCCTAAGCAAGGCAAGATCCGCTTGGGGATCGGCATTGCCCTGGGCGTGATCTGCCTTCTCGCCGTAACCGGCACTTTCGGGGTTTCGTTCTACTTGAATCAATCCTGGGACAACTACATACAGGAGAACGTCGCCAACCTCCGCAATCTGGTGGATCCGCTCCCCGCGTTTGTGCTGGATGCGCTGAAGTGGCTCGGCTTGGACCTGCAGACGATGGTGGACCAAATGGTTACTGCGGGAGAAGCCTACGTCACCGATGTCTTGCGTCCGGCGGCCACCATGGGGTCAGGCCCATTGGTGCTATTTATGGGCGGCGCCCTGCTGGCGGCAGGTGGTTTTCTGGTGCGGCGCGCGGTACGGAACGAAACGGTGGCCTAAGCCTTCACGCCCGAGCCGGAAAGCGACTCTTCTAAAATTCCACTTCGCTGTGAAGCTACTGATACAGTTTCAGGACATTACGCGGGGTTTCAATGGATTCCTGTTCCACTTTGTATTGGGTTGCAGATATTTTAGTTGACGCGTCGATAGCTGGGGGATACCGTTTGAAAAGGAAGCCAATCGTGTGGCGCCCCCGTAAAAGGAGACGACATGGAACGACCAATTCAGCCGTTCACATCGACGAAACCGGCCAAGGGTACGCGACCGGCGGCACTCACGATAATTTGCATTCTGGGGTTCATTGGAGTTGGCGCGATCGTACTAATGGCTCTGTTTGCCCTTACGGGAGGCGCCGGTTCCGGTACCGGCTTCGGCTTGCCACTGACCTGGGCCGGCATCTTGTTATTAGCGATGTCGCTGGTCCAACTATGGCCGCTGTTGGGAATGTGGAACATGAAAAAGTATGGTGTGATTGCTTACACTGTGCTGTTTGTCATCGGCCGGCTCTCGGTGATCATCGACGGCCGAATGAATTGGTGGAGTTTCGTGGTGGGCTTAGCCGTGATCGCGATTGGTTTCTCCTACTACAACCAAATGGATTGAGCGCCATGTCCAACAAGCCAAATCCTGATTTCTATCAAGAGCTGCTGGACAACCTCCGCGACGAAGTCTACTTCGTGGACCACCACCGTCGAATCACGTTTTAGAATCAGGGAGCCCAGCGTCTGACGGGATTCTTGTCCCCCCAAACAGTCGGGTCACGTGGCTCGGACGATCTACTGATGCACGTTGCCGAAGACGGAATCAGCCTTTGCCGCAACGATTGTCCCCTCTCGGCCACCATATTGGATGGCAAAGCCCGCGACACCCAAGCCTTTCTGCACCGCCGCGCTGGGCATCGGGCACCTAGAAGACTTGCGAGACCACCAGATTCCGATTGGCCTGCTGTTTGTTGATATCGATCGTTTCAAGCGGATCAACGACAACCTGGGGCATCAAATCGGGGACGAAGTATTGAAAATGGGAGCCCGAACAATGGCCAACGCCGTCCGGTCTTCGTTTGACTTGGTCTGCCGCTGGGGTAAAGAAGAGTTCACGGTCCTCTTGTTGAATGTGGATCGGTCGCATTCGGCACGGATCGGTGAAAAACTGCGCTTCCTGGCGGAACAGTCCGGCATCCGTCAAGACAGCCGGTTTGTCCGCACAACGATATCCCTGGGTGGCATGATCGCGCAATCGGGTGACCCCGGACGGATCGAACAGACCGAGGCTTGGATTGTAGCCGCTCTCGAAAAGGACGTTCCCTTCCTGTATAATAAAACTTGGCCGTGCTAGACGGGGAGTTAGCGGTGCCCTGCACCCGCAAACCGCTAGAGCGGGGTCGAATTCCCACCCCCGGTGTCACTTTGTGAGGCCGGCCCATTTAAGTGGTGTTGATCGCAGGGTCCTGCGCAGCGAAGCCCTGCAAATTCCGCCAGGTCCGGGAGGAAGCAACGGTAAGCAGATCGTTTCGGGTGCCGTGGGACAGCCTTGCGGGAGCTGGCTGATTGGGTATCGCTCGGAAGGCGTACATCAAAGGTGGGTGCACGGCCATGGAAAACGAAAACGACGATGAGCTATCAATCGCTATATCGGAAATGGCGCTCCCAGGGCTTCGATGAAGTCTTGGGGCAGGATCATATCACCCGCACATTGAAGAACGCCATCATCAAGGGACGGGTAGCGCATGCCTTCCTCTTTGCAGGACCCCGCGGCACGGGAAAAACCTCCACCGCTCGCATCCTGGCCAAGGCCCTCAACTGCGAGCAAGGACCCACGTCCCAACCGGACCTGACTTGCCCGGCTTGTCAGCGAATCCGTGACGGTCAGTCGCTTGATGTGTTGGAGATTGACGCCGCGTCCAACCGGGGTATCGATGAGATTCGGGAGTTGAGAGAGCGAGTCCGCTTCGCGCCGGTAGAGGGTCCCTACAAAATTTATATCATCGATGAAGTGCATATGCTCACCAGCGAAGCCTTCAACGCCCTATTGAAAACCTTGGAAGAACCGCCGGAGCATGTCGTTTTCATCCTCTGCACCACTGACTGGCAAAAGCTGCCTGCCACCATCCTCTCGCGCTGTCAACGCTACGACTTTCGCCGGATTCCGCAAGCACTGCTGGCCCATAGACTGGGAGAGATTGTCTTGGCAGAAGGAGCCGGCATCGAACCGGACGCCTTGGATCTGATCGTGGCTGCCGCTGCAGGATCCTTCCGCGACGCAGAATCAATCCTGGAGCAACTGCTCTCTTACACAGAAGGAACGGTGACCGCCACCGAAGCGCGCGAGCTGCTGGGATTCACCGAGGAAGAATGGCTGACTGGATTGGCCGAATCTTTACTGGCCGCTGACTTCAAGGCCATTTTTAACCTGTTGGGTCAATTGATAGAAGCCGGTCGGGATCCACGCAACATTGGTCGTGATCTGGTTCAATTCTTGCGGCATCTCCTGGCGATCAGTGTCGGCAGCCCGACGGATCTGTGGCGGGACAGAGAAACCCGTTTGCGCCAGATCGCAGCCCAAACCAACCCCGGTGCGATACTGCAATTGCTGGATCCGTTAGCTGGCTTGGAAGCACAAATGCGGCAAGCGGTGGAGCCGCGCACGACGTTGGAAATGACCCTGATCCTGGCTGCGTACCGCAGCCGGAATGGAAAAAGCACTGTTGGAGCAGCACAAGGTTTAACCGAAAGCCCTTCCTTAAAAAATGCGGAGGAACCTACCACAAGAACCCAAACGGTGAAAAAGGTCGAGCCAGCCTCGTCGAGTGCCGACTCGGCCGAGGAGATGGAAACGAAACCGGCGACCGCAAAGGCGGAGGCTCCTCCTACATTGGTACTGTCGCGGGACCCAGCCAAATTGTCACTGGCTGAGATTCAAGCGCAGTGGGCTCATATACTGGAAGGAGTGCGGACTCAGACGGTACCGATGTATGTATTGCTAAGCAAAGGAACGCCAGTAGACTACGAAGACGGCTGCCTGACCATCTGCTTCGACCGGCAGTTCACGTTCCACCGCAATACGGTGTCCCTGGAGGAAAACAAGGTTATCATTGAAAAAGCGATCCAGCATTCGTTGGGTTGTTCGCTGCAATTAGCATTCTTGTTGAAGGACGGAGAGAAGGAACAGACAGAGGAGAACCTGAGAGACCATCCGATGGTGCAGCAAGCCCTCGATCTATTCGAAGGGAACATCATAGAAATAAAAGAGGTTTAACGATGAAAGACATTGGTCGTTTAATGAAGCAAGCACAAGAAATGCAACGGGATTTAGCCCGCGCCCAGAAAGAGTTGGGAGCGCTGCAGCTCGTTGGAGAATCCGGCGGTGGACTGGTCAAGATCACCTTAACCGGCCATCACGAGGTAGTGGACGTTCACATCGATCCGCAAGCGACGGATCCGGAATCGTTAGACCTGCTGGAGGAATTGGTCGCCGCAGCCCTGCGGAATGTGATGGAGAAAATCCAAACTGCTTCCCAGGAGAAACTGGGTATGCTTGGCAGCCTGGGTGGCAATCTCGCTGGAATGCTATAGTCCGTGCCGGTTTTTACTCCCTCTCTCTCCAAGTTGATCGAATCCCTTCGCCACTTGCCCGGGATCGGACCGAAGAGCGCAGAGCGGATCGCCTTTTTCCTGTTGAAGGGCAACCCCGCTGAGGCAGAAACGCTGGCTACGGCCATTCTGGAAGCCCGAATGAACGTGAAAGCCTGCTCTCGTTATGCACGTGGAAGAACTGATTGGCCGGGTGAAGGAGGGTCAAATTCAAGAAGTGATCATGGCTACCAATCCCACCATGAACGGGGACATCACCTGCACGCTGATTGCTAAACGGCTGAAACCGCTGGGCATAAAGGTGACCCGCATCGCGCATGGGCTTCCGGTGGGCAGCGACCTGGAACTAGCGGATGAGGTCACACTGGGGTTGGCCTTGCAAGGACGCCGGGAGGTTTAGCTTTGCCGGTAGTGAACTTACGGCCCGTGGATGCTGACAGTTTCTATCCCGTGATCAAATTGAAAACCCGACCCGAGCAGAAAGGCTTTGTTGCCGACAATGTGTTTTCCATGGCAGAGGCCAAGGTACACTCGACGTTCGTTCCGCTGACCATTTACGCCGACCAGACCCTGGTCGGTTTCACCATGTACGGATTCGACCCGGACGCCCAAGAACGCTGGATCATCCGGTTGATGATCGATCAGGCTTTCCAGGGCCAGGGGTATGGGCGGGCCGCCACTGGGGAGGTGATTCGCCGCATCCGGAAGGAATTCCCAGACTGCCGTGAACTTTTCCTCAGCTTCGAGCCAGAGAATAAGAGTGCAGAAGGTTTGTATACGAGTCTTGGCTTCCAACACACCGGTCGG
>JAPLHX010000274.1 GCA_026389415.1 Coprothermobacterota bacterium
AGCGATGGTCGATCTCCAACCCGAATATGTTCGCGCCCGTGGTGAGTAATACTTCGGTAACGTTGCCAACGCCACTCCCAATTTCCAAGACTTGTGCACCCGAACCAATGCCGAGAAATTCCACGGAGGCGCGCAATGAGGGAAGATCCTGTAAGAAAACTTGGCCTAGCGCTTTTTTTGGATGGAGTTTGCTCTGGTACAGGATGCGACGAGCGGACTCGCTCAATCCAAAATCCAGACCTTCACCATCCGCCTGCCCCAGCAATTCATTTCATGCCAATTGTAGAAGAACACATCAATCCGATTTCCCCGAATCGCTCCACCGGTGTCCCCCGCCACCGCATAGCCATAGCCCTCGATATAGAGTGGTGTGAAGTACGGGATTACCTTGGGGTCCACTGCCACGATGCCATAGCCGGAACGCAACATGACGGAAGTCGTCCAAGGGTCGCCATCCGTCTCGAACACGGATGGCGTATAGGCAGTGGCCTCCATTTCGATATAGTCGTTGGTGGTCGGCGCCGGGTAAGCTACCGAGGCGCGGATCGCCTGTTCCGGGGAGATGATGAAGGTGCCTATTTGTTCGATCTGGAGAAAGGGCTGACGCTTCAATCGCTCCCCAATAAACGTTTTTTGGATTTCTTTTCCATCCTCCTTGCGGAGTCGATAAGTCTTCTCGCGGATCCCCGGCACTCCCTTTTGCACGATGGCTATTTTGCCAAATTCTACGTTTCGTCCTACTTGGAATTGCCGGGGGAAGGGAATCGCTTCTTCTTCCACTACCCATTCCTCGTCGACTTTCACCAACCGGACCACAGCTTCACCATCGATCAGGGCATCGAGCGGCATGCTTAACCGATCTAAAGAGGAAACCGGGACTTTTCCCTGGGCCAATGCTTCCCGCAGGGTCAATCCTTTGGGTACGTCAAAGGAGCGCACTTGATTGCAGGTTTCCACTGTCAGCACAGCTCGAGAAATTTCTTGAGAAACCACTGGCTGCTGCATACCCCGCGATACTTGCAAGGAGTAGATCAGCAGGAGACCAAGTGCCACCACCAGCATCACTTTCCAAACCACGCTAAAGGACCTATTCCCATTCATGGGTAAAAGAATAGTAGGAAGGGTCAGCCCCTTTGTCAAAAGGGGACGAGCGAAATTCCTGGCAGGGGATTGCGGATGCCGAAAAATAAAAGGACAGTTGCGCCTACATCAGCGAACGAGCTTCGGACACCCAAAGGGGTAGGAACGCGCCCCTGCTGAAATACTAGAACCGGCACCTGTTCTCTGGTATGGTCGAAATGCTGCGTGAAAGTGGGATCGTTCCCATGGTCAGCCGTAACGATTAGCAAGTCTTCCGGTTCAAGCTGGGGGACTGTTTCCGCCAGGAATCGATCTGCTACTTCTAAACCACGTACGAACTCCACCGGTTTTCGCCGGTGCCCCCACAGCATATCGAAATCGCCTAAGTTCACAAAACAAAATCCGCCGGTTTTTCCAGACAGCCAGTTCCTCGTGGCAGCTAAAATCTCCGGGTTGTGGGGGGCATGATTCGATTGGCTGATTCCCCGACCGGAAAAAACGTCGATGATCTTACCCAAACCAAGAACGAAAACCCCAGAAGCCACCAAAATGTCTAAGGCCGTTGGCCCAGGAGGTGGAATGGTGAAGTCTTTTCGATTCCCGCTACGCAGAAAGCTACCTGGCGAACCGATAAACGGACGCGCAATCACCCTCGCCACTCCATGGTCTCCCACAAGCATTTGCCGGGCAATCAAGCAAAACCGGTAAAGCTCTTCTGTTGGAATCACTTGCTCGTGGCAAGCGATTTGAAAAACAGAGTCGGCGGAAGTGTAAATAATCGGAAAACCGGTGCGGAGATGCTCTGGACCAAGTTCCTCAATGATGACCGTGCCCGAGGCTACCACGTTACCGATCGTTTTCCGACCAATTGCATGTTCAAACTGGGTGATGACATCTGCTGGAAACCCGTGTGGGTATGTGGGGAATGCAACTTCGGTGGTAAGACCCATCATCTCCCAGTGACCGACAATGGTATCTTTTCCTTTGGATTGCTCATGCATCAAGCCGTAGGATGCGATGGGTTGCAGCGTAGGCGGCAGGGGACTGCCGGGTAACAGGTTACCTAACCCTGCGGACTGAAGGAAAGGGAGCTCGAACGAACCAGCCGCCTGTAATGCATGCGAAAGGGTATTGGCTCCTTCATCGCCATAATCGGGCGCATCCGGCAAAACACCTGCCCCTGCTCCGTCAAGGACGAGGACAATGGCACGTTTATCGGGCATGGCATTTCCAGGTATAAAAAGCGAGCAGAGTTTTCCCATCAACAATTTCTTTGGTACAAAAATACGGTTCCCAATCGCTTTGGCGAAAGAAACGGATCGTGATTTCTTCGTCGAATTCCGGGTTTGCTTTCCGCAGCAGGAGCTTTTCTGCCAAGAACAAGTGAACCACTTCGTCGGTAAAGCCAGGGGAGGTGTAGATGGAATGAAGGTGTTGCCACTGAGCGGCTTCGTAGCCCGTTTCTTCCAAAAGCTCACGCTGTGCGCATTTTAATGGGCTTTCGTTCGGCTCGAGTTTCCCAGCCGGTATTTCCCAGGTCGACTCTTTCAGGGCTGATCGGTATTGACGCTCGAGTAAGATTTCCCCTTTCTCGTTTATGGCCAAGATGGCTACCGCGCCGGGGTGATGGACAATCTCACGTTCCGTTTTTCTGCCGGAGGCCAGGAGCACTTCTACCTTCTCCAAGGACAGCACATTGCCTTGGTAGATCATGTTCTGCTTGAGCCTTTTCTCCATTCAGCTCCTCTGGATCAAGATCTTTAGATAATCGAGCAACCGCAACATTTCCGGCAAAGAAGCCTCTTCCTGGAAGGTATGCGGGTTATTGTAACCGCAGTTTAGTACCACAGATTTTCGGCCCTTGAGATTGAAAACATTCGCGTCAGAGGCGCCACCGGCATCAAGGGTAAAGAAGGTCAGCCCGATTTCTAAAGCGGCCGCTCGAAGCCATACTAGCAGCGGGTCATTGGGAGGGAGGGCATACCCCGCATAATCCGCCTTCACATCCACCTTGACATTGGCTCCAAGCGATTCAGAGGCTCCTTTAGCGGCTTGCAGCATGGCCTCAGTCTGTCGCTCCAACTTCTCCTGGGAACGTGATCGGGCTTCCCCTTGCGCCAAAGCAAAATCGGGAACGATATTGGTGGCATTTCCGCCCGAGACAATGCCAATGTTGGCTGTGGTTTCCTCATCGATTCGGCCCAAAGGCATCCGTGCAATCGCAAAAGACATCGCTTGTATCGCCGATATTCCCCTCTCCGGTTCTCCGCCGGCATGGGCAGCTTTGCCATGAAACTCGAATTGCAGCCGATTGGCATAAGGAGCACTCTTGATCACGCCTCCTGCGGGTCCGTTGTGATCCAGAACGAGGATTTTTTGCGAGCGCAAACGGTTGGGATCGAAACGTTTCGCTCCAAACAACCCCACCTCTTCCTGGCAGGTAATTAGGATTTCCAGGTCACCATGAGGGATCCGATCCTCCTGCAAGGCATGAACGAGTTCCACCAAGATACTGGTGGCGGCCTTATCGTCTGCGCTAAGAATGGAGTCTCCTTGCGTCCGAATCCAATCTCCTTCCAATCGATAGCGCACAGGTGCCGTTGGCACGGTATCGGAGTGAGCAGCAAAACAAAGTGGTTCCCGTTGTGAGTTCCCTTTAAGCACGGCAAGCATATTTCCATCGGAATCCAGCTCAGTTTCTAGGCCAAGATCGGTAAAGGTCCGATGGAGGTATCCGGCAAATTCACCTTCCTGGCCGGAAACAGAGGGCATTTGGATCTGGGCAAGGAATTCCTCCAGCAATCGACTCACGTTGTTTGCTCCTTTGTCTTAGTAATAACGGCTGCTCCGCGCTTGAAAGCTTCCAAATTAAGGGCAAGGTATTGTTCCTTCCGACCCGTCAAGGTTTTTTTGAGCACCGCTTCAATCGACTCGGATGCGATCGGATGAAGCCGTTCGACATAGGCCCCGGTCATGACCAAATTTGCTACGAGGGTATTGCCGATTTCCTGCGCAATCTGGGAGGCCGGAATGTAATGCGTCTCGATATCTGCGCGTTGGGAAACCAAGTCTATTAAAGAGCTGTTGACGAAAAGGATTCCACCGGAGTGCACCATCGGTTCATATTTCTCGAAGGAAGGCCGGTTCATCACGATCACGACTTGCGGCGAAGAAAGGACGGGAGAGCTGATCGGGGTATTCGAAATCACCACTTGGCAGTTGGCGGTCCCCCCCCGCATTTCCGGTCCGTAAGATTGGAAAAACGTAGTTTCCTTTCCCTCTATGGTTGCTGCGTAGGCCAGGAGTTGACCCATCAGCATCACGCCTTGACCGCCAAAGCCTGCACAAAGAAGTTCGTATGTCATGTCTGGGGTCCTCCCACGAATTCCGCCAGTGGGTAGTACGGAACCATGTTCTCTTCCAACCACTTGGTCGCTTGTACCGGCGTCAATCCCCAGTTGGTGGGACAGGTGGATAGGATTTCCACGAAACCAAAACCTCTCCCTTCAATCTGGGCCAGCAGCGCTTTCTTCATGGAATTGCGGGCTTTGGCTACCAACGGAGGAGTGTAGACGGCCACCCGGGCAACGTAAACTGGGCCGGTGAGCGAGGCAATCATCTCCGCCACCCGGATCGGGAAACCGTTGCGCAAGGGATCCCGACCTTCCGGAGTAGTCTCCGTTTTCTGCCCGATCAGGGTGGTGGGAGCCATTTGTCCACCGGTCATGCCAAAATTGGCGTTGTTGACAAAAACCGTGGTAATCCGCTCCCCACGATTGGCTGCATGGACGATTTCTGCCGTGCCGATGGCCGCCAGATCTCCGTCGCCCTGGTAGGTGATGACAACCATTTCCGGATGAACCCGCTTGATGCCTGTGGCCACCGCTGGTGCCCGACCGTGCGCGGCTTGAATCGCATCGATTTCGAAAAAGTTGTAAGCGAGGACCGAGCAACCCACCGGAGCCACGATCACCGACCTTTCCTGGATTTGTAGTTCATCGATCAGCTCAGCTAGCAGGCGGTGAATGATCCCGTGATGACAACCCGGGCAATAGCTGTTCCGCACAGGAGAGAGCGATTTTGGTCTTTGATAAAGGGGTCGATAGGTCTGCGTACTCATTTTGAACCTTCCTCCTCCAGATCCCAGATCAATTTCTCAATCATCTCCGGGTTAAAGGTCGTGCCGCCGGGTTTGCCGCTGAACCGGATCGGTCGTTGGCAGCAGACAGCCAACCGCACATCCTGCAGCATTTGACCCGCATTCATCTCCACGACCAAGAATCTCTTCGCTCCAGCCATAAACTTTTGGAAAGGTGCCTGCGGGAAGGGCCAGAGAGAGATCGGACGGATCATTCCCACCTTGATTCCCTTTTGCCGAGCATTCTCGATCGCTTTCTTCGCAATTCGGGCTACAGTACCAAAGCAGACCAGAACCGTTTCGGCATCGTCCAACAGGAACTCTTCCCAGCGTAATTCGGTCTCGGCGGCTTGGGCAAATTTGGCTTGAAGGTTCCAGTTATGTTGTTCTAGCCTCTCCGGTACAAGGTCTAAAGAATTGATCAACCGTTTGGTGCGACCTTTGGCACCATCGAGCGCCCAAGTTTTGTCCGGCAATGTCGTTGGATCGATTTCAAACTTGAATTGCACAGCCTCCATCATCTGTCCGATGATGCCATCTGCCAGGATAAGCACTGGATTTCGATAGCGATCGGCAATCTCGAAGGCGTCCTTCATCAAATCCACCAACTCTTGGATGGAAGAGGGTCCTAGCACAACCAGGTTGTAGTCGCCATGGCCTCCGCCCTTGGTAGCCTGAAGGTAGTCGGATTGAGCCGGTCCAATTCCTCCCAAGCCGGGTCCGCCACGGACAAAGTTGACAATCACCCCCGGCAACTGGCAGCCGACCATGTACGAGATTCCCTCTTGCATTAAGGAGATCCCCGGGGATGAGGAGGAAGTCATCGCTCGAGCGCCGGCGGCCGATGCCCCCATCACCATGTTGATCGATGCCAACTCACTTTCTCCTTGCAAGTAGACCCCGCCTACTTCAGGCATCCGTTTTGACATGTAGCTAGCCACTTCGTTTTGTGGGGTGATCGGATAACCAAAGAAATAGCGGCATCCTGCTTTGATTGCCGCTTCCGCGCAGGCCTCCGTCCCCTTCATCAGTACTCGTTCCATGGTTAGTCCTTCTTCTCCCTTCCGGCCGAAACCGGCACCGGTTTGTATACTTCAATCGCTGCATCCGGACAAATCCGGGCGCAGAACGTACAGTTGTTGCACTTCTCTTCATCGATCAATTCCGCCGGGTGGTATCCCTGCGCGTTCAAGCGTGATGAAAGAGCCAACACATGCAACGGACAAACAGAAACGCAGAGTTCACAGCCTTTGCAATAATCCTCACAAATGACGACTTTCTTCATACTCCTCCTTTCTGAAATCCGGCACCTCCCAGGGAGGTTTAATGAATAGTTTCATTGGCAAGATCGGCGTTGCTACTGCCTTAACGACAGCGGAGACCAGGTTCTCCTGCACGGCCAAAAACAGAACGGGCCTGCCACTTAAGGAAGCAAATTCCTCCACGACTTGATGCCCAGACATTATTGTCGCCAAAGAGGAGTGCTCTTTCAAGTGGGGATTGGATACCAGACGGTGGATCGTCAATCCAGTGAAGGACTCGATTTCCGTCAACTGTAGGGCCAAAGCCTCTGCAGTAGCGGAGAAGGGTCGGTAAGGATTTGCCACAAAGAATACCTCAGCGTCCTGACCATCAAACACTGACTGGTATTGTCGGATCACCCGGGCGCCAGCCCCTGCTCCGCCCAGATCAATGACTACGCGTGAATCGGACAAAAGCCAGCTGCCAAGATCTCCCGGTAACACGGGTAGGTCGGATACATCCCACTGTTCTCCGGATGAAATCATCCGAATGTGAAATAGTTCCAGGTATTGTCGCATGTTTCGCAGGCGGAAGAGCGGCTTCACGATATCCAAATCGACCAATACCACCGGCTCTTGTTGTTTCAATAGCCGGCACACGTTTACACTGACTTCACTTTTTCCGGAACCTGCCGGACCAGCAAAGATCACGATCCGCGGGAGATCGAATCGGTTCAAGAATCCTTGCGCCGGCACGCGATCAGTGTACTGACTGCGATGGAATAGAGCTTGGATTCGGGTGGATCCACGCGGGAAACTAAAACGATGGGCACGCGAGCCCCCTGAATCGCTCCCGCCATTAGCCCCCCCCCGAAGTGTACGAGCGATTTTCCTAGCAGATTGCCCGACTCAATGTTGGGAACCAACAGCAGGTCTGCACATCCGCCGACAGGGCTATCAATCGCTTTCTCTTTTAGAGCTTCCGGGTTGATGGCGTTATCCAACGCAAGCGGTCCGTCCAAGATGCAACCCTTGATTTGCTTCCGCTGCCACATCATCGCCAGGATTGCCGCATCGGTTGTCGCGGGAAGCTCTTCCGATACGGTTTCTACCGAGGCCAGCACTGCCACTTTTGGCTCAGCAATCCCCAGCGCGTGGCAAACTTCCAGGGCGTTCTTTAGGATTTCCAGCTTCTGTTGCAACGTAGGCAACACGACCATTCCCCCGTCGCTAAGAAACAGCAGACGGTCCATCGAGTTCAGTTGGAATATCGCCACGTGCGATAGCAATTTGCCGGAAGCAATCCCCCTCTCTTTATGCAGCACTGCACGTAAGAATGTAGGAGTCGGCAAAAATCCTTTCACCAACAGATCGGCTTGCCCGTTGCGGCAGAGATCCACTCCTTGGGAAGCACTGTCCTCGGCGTTCCGGCAGGGAATCAACTGGTAGTTCGACAGCGCCAGATCGAGCTTTGCTGCTAATTTACGCAGCTTTCCCTCATCTCCCAGCAGGATTGGGGCAACCAAACCGGCCTTGCGGGCTTCTTCGATCCCCCACAAGGTGTTCTCTTCTTCCGGGCTGACCACTGCAGCTTTCTGAACAGGAAACGCTTTCGCTTGTGCTAATACTTGCGAAAAATCACGAGACATAATCTTTTGCCAGCTCCTCTCCGCGTAAGACACGCAGGCCACCGGCGGCCAGTGCCTCCATTTCGCCTTCTCCAGGTTTGACTACGACTTCCGCGATGAAACGGATCCTTTCCTCGATCCAGGAAATTAACCGGTGGGAGTGAGCAAGTCCACCGGTGAGAATGATCCGGTCCACTTGACCTGAGAATACGGTGGACATCGCTCCAATCTCCTTCGCGATCTGGTAAGCCATTGACTGGTAAACTTCTGAAGCTTGGAAATCCCCTAGATCGATCCGTCGTTCCACTTCGCGGGCATCGTTGGTGCCCAAATAGGCGGTCAGTCCACCTTGCTTGGTCATGCGTGCCAGAATTTCTTTTTCTGAATGCTGTCCGGTGCAAGCCATGCGCACCAAGTCCGCCGGAGGCAAGGGCCCGGAGCGTTCCGGCGAGAAAGGACCGCCGGTATTGGAGGAGTTGGCATCGACAATGCGACCCCCATCCAGAGGAACTACCGAAATGCCTCCACCAAGATGAGCCACTATGAAACGGCAATTCTCCAGCTTCTTGCCCATCTTGTGGGCAACTTGATGAGCCACTGCACGGATATTTAGAGCATGGGAAAGCGCGCGCCGGGGGAGTTCCGGCAAACCGGAATAGCGAGCCAAGGGACTGAATTCATCCACGGAAACCGGATCGACAATATAGGTTGGGATTTTACCCTCCGCCGCCAGGGCAGTGGCCAGGAACGCCCCCAGATTGGAAGCGTGCTGGGCTTGCGGTCGAAATCGCAAATCGTCGAGCATCTGCTGGTTGATGCGGTACACTCCGGCAGGGATTGGCTTCAGCAGTCCACCACGGGAGATGATGGCATCAAATCGAATGCCTGGCACTTTTTCCCGCAACCAATGACGAAGGTCCTCCTGCCGGAGTGGAAGCTCTTCCAGCAAGTCGGGTGCTTTGGCTTGATGTTCCACCACTTCCTGGGCCACTTTTTGTTCCCCTTGGTATACTGCAATTTTAGTGGAGGTCGAGCCAGGATTCAAAATGAAAAGGGTCGGTTCTGTCACTCGTGGCCTCCGATCATTTCCGCTGCATGCGCCAGAACCACGCGCGAAATCTGGCTACCTGCCAGCATCCGCGCGATTTCCTCAATCCGTTTCATTCCTGACACCTCTTCCAGTCTTACCACACTCCGATTTAATTCATTACTTTTTTGCAGTACGAAATGGGTATCAGCCATTGCAGCGATCTGAGGCAGGTGCGTGATGCATAACACTTGATGTATGCGCGATACTTCCTTCAGCATTCGAGCCAGCCTCTCTCCCACCCGCCCGCCGATACCGGCGTCGATCTCGTCGAAGATGAGCGTGGATTGGTGATCATGACTGGCAATCGCTGCCTTGATCACCAGCATCAACCGGGACAACTCTCCTCCGGAAGCGACCCGTGCAATCGGGCGTTCTTTTTCGCCAGGATTGGCCGAGAAGAGGAATTCGATGCGGTCGAGACCGGAAGGCAACAATTCATCCTCGGATAAAGCCTGGTAATCAATGCGGAACAAAGGATGTGTAATCCCCAAATCTGTCAGTCCACGGAGGATCAATTGTTCCAAACTTGCTGCTTTGCCCAATCGCAGCTCCCGTAGTTGCCCAAGGGAATCCCGCAGTTGTTCGCGCACGGAGCTTTGTTGTTCCCGCAGCATTTCAATCTGACGGTCAACTGCCTCCAGATCAGCCAAAGAGGCTTCAACTTTTTCTCGATAGGCCAAAACTTGGGGAATGGTGTCCCCGTATTTGCGCTTAAGTCTCGTCACTAGATCCAAACGCTCTTCCACTTCTTCCTTGCGGGATTCATCCAGCTCCAGATTGTCCAGGAAGCCTTTGAGGTCCCAGAGGAAATCGCCCAGCTCGTAATTCAGCCCATCCAGACGTTGGTGCAGGTTTTGCAGGTTGGGATGCAAAGAGGCAATCGTGGCAAAATCCCGGCTGGCCTTCTCCAGCCGATCCAGACTTCCCAGGTTCCCTTCGCTCCGCAATATTCCTGCCAGGAAGAGAAGGAGATCGCGGATATGTTGTTGGTTGGCTAGGTATTCATGCTCTGTTGCCAAATCCTGGTCTTCCCCGGGTCGCAGTGTAGCTCGGTCGATTTCCTGGATTTCAAAACGGAAAAAATCCATCTGCCGTTCTCGCTCGCTCAATCGTTTTTCCAACCTATTCCTCTGTGCAGCCAGGGTCTTGGAGGTTGCCAACAGTCGCTCAGCTTCAAACCTCAAGGCAAGGGCTTCCCGTCCGCTGAAGCGATCCAGTAAACTCATTTGGTAGGTGTTGCTCGTGAGGTCTTCGTGTTCTTGTTGTCCATGCAAATGAAGTAAAGGCGTCAAGGTTTCCTTCAATACACTCAACGGAACGGTCTTCCCGTTGATCCGAGCCCTGTTCTTACCCTCGGCGGATACTTCCCTCGATACATGCAGAGTTGGTTCTATCTGCCCGAATTCTTGGCGTATTCCATTTTCCTGGGGTACTTGGAGCACCGCGTCCACTTCGAGCAGCGTTCCATAACGCCCGATCAGGTCAGTTTGTGCCCGGCCACCAAGCAGAAGCGAGATACCATCCACGACTAATGACTTCCCCGCTCCCGTTTCCCCGGTGAACACGTTAAGGCCGGGTCGCAGTTGACAAGTCAGTTCCTCCAGGATCGCCAAGTTACGGATGGAGAGCGTTTCGATCAACGATAACCCCACATCAGCTTTTTTTGGATCCGATGAAGAAACGAATCCATTTCAAAGAAAACAAGACGCGCTTTTTTTGATCCAAGACGGATGATAAGGCGCTCTGACGATGGAAAGGGCATCGCTTCCTGGCCATCGATCACCGCCAGCGCGTGACCTTCTCCCGCCAGAGAAATCTCCACCCTGGATTGGGGTGCCAGCACCAGCGGCCTCACAAATAGGCTATGCGGAGAAATCGCCACCAACTCCATACAGGGTAGCGCCGGCAGAATCAGTGGTCCACCGCATGCCAAGGCATATGCGGTGGACCCGGTGGGCGTAGAGACCAACAAACCATCCCCGTTCACAACGCCCATATCTATTCCGTCCACAGAAACGGATAGAGAACACATTCGACCAGGACGGCTGTGAGAAACCACGCATTCATTGAGGGCATAATGATATATGCTGCCGCAGGCTGTGTTGCTAATTTCGACCTGCAACAAGTCGCGTTCCTCCACCAAGAAATCTCCAGAGTTCAGCCGCTCCAAATCCGTTTCGATCCTTCCCCGATCCGATGCGGTCATAAAACCTAGATTCCCCAGGTTCACGCCAAGCACGGGGCACAGATCTTGGTTTAAGTGCACACAGCGAAGCAGTGTCCCGTCTCCGCCCAAGCTGAGGATCAAATCTGGTTGTTCGGGAGGAAAGGTCGGTCGACCGGGAAGGATGTCTTTTAAGACAGGAGAAACCAGTACTCGGGTCCCTTTCGACTCGATCACCCCCACCAATCGTCGGAGGAAATCAAGTGCTTCCGGTTTATCCCGGTTCGCAAAAATGCCGATTTGGCGGAAGTTCAACAGATCCTCCCGCTGACCTCTAGTTCCCGCAGCGCTTCCCGGGCCTGGCTTGCGATTTGGCTCGGTGACAATCCGGATCGCTGCAATAGATGCTCCCGGCTGCCAATGCCGGGCAGATCGGAGATGGCCAACAAGCGGATCTTGTCTGCAGGGTAACCTTCATGATTGATCAGCTCCAGCACGGCTGAGCCCATTCCCCCTTGGCAAGTGTTCTCTTCCGCGATAAACAGCAACGAATACTGGTGATAGGCTGACAGAATCAACTCCCGGTCCAGTGGGCACAAAAAGCGCAAATCATAAATAGCGGGGTCGCGCCCATCCTTTCGCAATTCCATCGCTGCTTGCCGGACCAGTGGAACCATCCCTCCCAGGGCAAGGAAAGCGATGCCCTTTCCTTCCATGACCTTGCGTCCCTTGCCCCAGGGGATCGAATGAAATTCACCGGTTGGTAGGTATGCCTCGGGGATAGCGGATTTCGGGTATCGGATTGCGACAGGTCCTGTCTGCCCAAAAGCCGTAAAAATCATATTCCGTAATTCCTCTCCACTGGCGGGTGCCAGGATCGATAATCCGGGCATGATCCGCAGGAAGCTCAGGTCGAAAATCCCTTGATGCGTCGATCCGTCTCCCGGTACCACCCCTGCCCGGTCGACCAGGATCAGAACGGGTAGATTTTGCAGGCAGATGTCGTGCAGGATTTGATCGAAACCCCTTTGCAGGAACGTAGAGTAAATCGCTACTACCGGTCGCAATCCGCCCAGGGCCAGACCCGCTGCGAAACTCAATGCATGCGACTCGGCAATTCCTACGTCGAAAAACCGTCTTGGGAAACGATTGGCAAAGGTCGCCAATCCCGTTCCGTCCGCCATAGCGGCCGTGATGCAAACGATTTTCGGATTCTGCTCGCCAAGCTCCGCCAGGGTTACCCTTACGACATCGGTGAAGGTGGAGTGCAAGTCCCGACGCGGGTTTCCACTGGCAATATCGAAGGGAGGAGAGGAGTGGAAAAGGGTTGGGTCCGTTTCAGCGGGAGGGTAGCCGCGGCCTTTTTGGGTCAAGACATGGACCAGCACTGGTGTCGAAAAACCCTTGGCCTGCTGTAAAACGGAAATCAGGCTCTTTAGGTCGTGCCCGTCGATCGGACCCAAGTAGGAGAATCCAAAGCTTTCAAACAAAACGTTGGGTAGCAACCAAGCTTTCAAACCAAATTTGAACCGGTCGATCCAGTGGATCATCCGTTGTCCCACATAAGGGAAACGCACAAGCAGTTTTTTCATCCATTGCTTGAACCCACGATAGCGAGAGGAAGAACGGAGCTTGCTAAGTTGTTTGGCCAAAGCTCCTACATTGGGAGAGATCGCATGCTCGTTATCATTTAAGACCAGGATCAAGTCCTTTTTCAACAGGGCGCTGTTGTTTAAAGCTTCCAAGGCAAGACCCCCGCTGATCGCACCGTCTCCCATGATCGCGACAATCTTGTGGTCTTCTCCGTGGATGTCTCGCGCAGCGCGCAAACCCAGCGCCTGTGACAGAGAGGTGGATGCGTGCCCTGTGTTGACGGCATCATAGATCGATTCCGAACGAAGTGGAAAACCGCACAATCCATCATCCTGTCGCAATCGGCAAAACTGGTCTTGCCGTCCGGTTAGCAGTTTATGGGCATAGGTCTGATGCCCGACATCCCATACCAGGACATCTTGCGGGGTTTGAAAAACATAATGCAAGGCCAGGGTCAGTTCCACGACACCTAGATTGGAAGAAAGATGACCGCCGTATTGCGCAACCTGCTCAATGATCCGACCACGCAACTCCCCGGCGATTAGGCTTAGCGCGTCCAAGCCTAGGGACTTCAAATCCTCGGGGGAGCGAATCTTCTCCAACAAGCTCAGCGGCTCCTTCCCTGCAAATATACGGCCAAATCGGAGAAAACGGAAGCCCGCTGAGAGAGGGGCATCAAAGCTCTCTGTGCCAATTCTGTTTCCTCTGCAATCCTGATCTTGGCCTGACTCTCCCCCAATTGCTTCACCAACGAAGGCTCGCCTGATTCCAAGTCCAGCAAATCATCGCACATCTGGAAAGCGAGTCCCAGGTGTAGACCGTATTCCACCAATGCCGAAAGATGCTCCTGGCGCGCTCCAGCCAAAGTGCCGCCCAGCTGAAGGGCAAGCTGGAAAAGCTTGGAGGTTTTCCACTGGTAGAGAGTGTTCCACTCCTTAATGGTCCGTTCTCTGGAGCCGATGTCATCGAATTGTCCGCCAATGATCCCTTTCCCGCCAAACGCCTCTCCGATCTGTGCCAAGACTTCCCCTGAGTTTAACGTCTCTTCCTGTTGCAGATTTTGCGCGATCCATTGGACTCCAAGGGCGAACAAGGCATCTCCGGTTAAGATAGCCGGTCCGATTCCGAACGCTTGATGGCAGGAAGGTTTGCCCCTGCGCATGTCCGCATCGTCCAATCCCGGCAAATCATCGTGTACCAAGGTAAACGCATGAAGGCATTCGACACCACAGGCTGCTCTAAGTACTCGAGCTGCCGGTTTGCCAAAGACCTCTGCCGCACAAAGCAGAAGAACCGGACGAAGACGCTTACCCGCTCCCAGCAATACATATGTCAATGGATCAGCCACTATTGGAGGAAAACACTCCTCTTGCAACAAACGAACAAGCGCCTGGTCAATGGAAATCCGAACACTCTGGTAGAGTTCAACCATACAGGATCCGAAACGTGTCGAAATACGGTGGTTCAGGCACTTCTTTTGCATCCAGCGTATCTACCTGAGCCAGCATCGGTCCTTGCCTAAGAATTTCACAGAACTGATTCAGGGCTTGCGAGTTACCAATCGCCAACACTTCAACACTCCCTTCGGGCAGGTTCCTGACGTAGCCTCGGATGCCCAGTAGGCGTGCCTGTTGGACCGTCCAGTGGCGGAAGCCAACTCCCTGGACCTCACCTCTGATTCGGATCTGCAGTGATTTGCTCATTTTCACGAATGATGGACCCCAGGATTCCATTTACGAAGCGGTTAGAATCCGGCGAACCATATTTCCGGGCCAGTTTGATTGCCTGGTCTGCAATGACCGCAGCGGGTGCATCTTTTCCATAAAGAAGTTCGAATGTGGCCAGCCGCAGTACATTGCGATCAGTAGAAGAGATCCGCCCCAAATCACGGTTTGGCGATAGACGGGCGATGATCGCATCAATCCGGGTCCGATGCTTTGATACACCTTGTACCCACTCTCTAGCCCGATGCCAGATGTCAGGGTCAGGCCGGTGTTCCACGCATTCCTCTGCTTCCTGCATCGTCAAGCCGCCCATATCCATGCGGTATAACAGGAGAAAGGCGGTCTCCCTAGCTTTTTGTCGCCTCATGCTTGATGAAGTCCACGTCCTCTACAACCACATCCACAGTGGCTACTTCCGCTCCGATCAGGTTTTCCACTGCGCGCTTTACTTCCTCTTGAACGCGGCGGGATGCCTGAAGCAAGTCAACACCGTAGTAGAAGGCCAGGTGCAACTCCAGGTACACTTTTTCATTCTCTGTTCGTAAGTGGACACTCTTCTTGGGATCCGAGCTCAAGGGGAAGTGGGGAACCGCTCGGCTGACTCCATCTACTTCCATGGCTGCTGTTACGGCTATCAGGCGGATCACGTCTGGAGAAATGCGGATTTTCATTTCCCGACTCGTTCATAATAGTTGCCGGAGCGGGTATCAATTTTGATCACATCGCCGATTTCCACGAAGAATGGAACCTGCACAATCGCTCCGGTTTCCAGTTTTGCCGGCTTGGAGCTGCCGGCTGCAGTATCCCCCCTGAAGGTCGGTTCCGTCTCAACAACGGCCAGTTCCACAAATAGCGGCAGTTCGATGCCGATATGTTTGCCTTTGTAATACACGATGTCTGCAATGGTATTTTCTTTTAAATATTGAGCTGTGTCCTCTAATTCGTCCCGCTTGAGAACCACTTGCTCATAGCTCTCCATGTCCATGAAGGTGTATTCGTCCTTCACCGCGTAAAGGAATTGCAATTGCTTGCGATCGAGATAAGCCCGATTCACGCGTTCGCCCGCCCGGAATGTTCGTTCGATGGTGTTCCCCGTCTCCACATTCCTGATTTTGGTCCGGACAAACGCAGCTCCTTTGCCTGGTTTCACATGTTGAAACTGAACCACGACCCAGACCGCTCCTTCCAACTCGAAGGTGATCCCTGGTCGCAAATCATTGCTCGAGATCATCCTAACCTCCTTTCAAATGATCCGCAGATCTTTCGGGAACGAAGTCAGGACTTCGTGCCCGGTTTTTGTCACTAAAACCATGTCCTCCAGGCGGATCCCGCCCCAGCCCGGAATGTAGAGTCCCGGCTCAATCGTTACCACGTGGCCTGGCTGGAGGACAGCATCACTTCGCACGGAAAGCCGCGGCTCTTCGTGCACCTGCAATCCTACACCATGCCCCAGTCCATGACCATAGACATAGTCCCCAAACGCTCCTTTGGCCAGGATTTCCCGTACCTTCCGGTCGATGTCGGCTCCCCGGCGACCTGGCGCGATCATCTCCAGACCGGCAAGCTGTGCTTCCAACAAAGCTTGGTGTACTGCCCGCTGTTTGGCCGTCGGCTTCCGCAGCACGAAGCACCGGGTGAGGTCTGAAATATAGTGGTCCCGCAAGGCTCCCCAATCAAACAACACGATTTCGCCCGATGCAACCTGCTTGTTGGATGCGGTTCCGTGCGGAAGGGCACTGCGAAGTCCTGAAGCCACGATCGTGTCAAAACCAGCACGTTGTGCCCAGGCGTCATGCATACATTGTTCCAGGTAATAGGCAATCTCCTCTTCTTTTTTCTTCACCAAGCCCGCTTGCAAGGTCTTCTCCAATCCCACTTCTGCTGCCTTGATAGCCCGCCGTATCGCTTGGATCTCACCAACCTCCTTTACCGCCCGTAATTCCTCCACCATACCGGCGACAGGTACGAATAGATTCTGCGGCGATTGGCGCTCCATTTCCTTGAAATCCGCATAGGAAACAAGCTGGCTCTCGAAACCGATAAACCGTGCCTTCAGTTCTTGCCATTGCTTGGCCAGGTCGGTATGAAACCGTTCGAATTGCACAACTTCCCACTGCGGACTTTCCAATTTGGCTTGCTCGCTAAATCGCGAATCGACGAAGAGGATTGTTCGATCGGCAGTGACTAGCAGGGTTCCGGAATCACCGGTGAAGCCTGTCAGGTAGTACCGGTTTTCCCACCCGGAAACAAGGAATGCATCCAGCTTGTTCTGGGATAGTTTCCGGCGCAGATTCGGTAAACGACGAGCTCCGTCCATGCAGGTTCTCCTTTGCTTGCCCTTGATCGACTTGGGGCGATACAATTCTAGGAGAATCATCCGCCGAGGTGAAGGATGTCCGGTCATTCGAAATGGCACAACATCAAAACAAAAAAGAACGCCACTGACGCCTCCAGAGGTAAGATCTTCACGAAGGTGCTGCGGGAGATCACCACTGCTGTGCGCCAAGGTGGCCCAAATCCTGATTCCAATGTCAGGTTACGGGTAGCAGTGGACAAGGCGCGGGAAAACAACGTGCCTCAAGACACGTTGAAACGGGCCATCCAAAAAGGCACGGGTGAGCTTCCAGGCCACATCTTCGAAGAGATCACCTACGAAGGATACGGCCCCAAAGGGGTTGCCGTGATGGTGGAAGTGTCCACGGACAATCGGAATCGAACGTCCGCCAATATCCGTCATCTTTTCTCCAGCCATGGTGGCAATTTAGGGGAGAACGGCTGCGTAAACTGGTTGTTTCAAAACAAGGGGATCGTTCTGCTTGCAAAGGAAAAGGGCAAAGAAGACGACTACATGATGGCCGCCATTGACGCGGGAGCAGAGGATTTTCGCGAGGAAATGGACTATTACGAGGTCACCGTAGAACCGGAATCCCTAATCAAAGTGAAACAAGCCCTAACTGCTGCCGGCGCTAAGATCCAATCGGCAGACATCACGATGGTCCCCAATACATTCGTCACTCTGACTGGCGATGATGTCAGAAAAGTGCTCTCCTTAACCGATGAACTGGAAGAGCAGGACGAAGTGATCCACGTCTTTTCCAACTTCGACATCTCGGACGAAGAACTGCAGCGACTCTCTGGCTGATTCTTCCGCTCCTGCAGTCCAACGAATCCTTGGCCTCGACCCCGGCACAGCGTCGCTTGGTTTCGCGATCTTGGACAATACCGGCAGCTCGTGGCAGGCCGTGGTCTTTGATTGCTTGCACACCACCAAGGACCAACCGATGCCAGAGCGCGTGTTGGATTTGTATCAAGCGCTACGCCGGATCGTGCGGAAGTATCGGCCGGATGCAATTGCTTGTGAGCAACTTTTTTTCAACAAGAATGTTCGCACCGCTCTTTCCGTGGGGGCGATCATCGGAGTGATCACCCTTTTGTCCGCCCAAGAAAGGATTCCTTTGTTCACATATACACCATTGCAGGTGAAAATGGCGATCGTCGGCTACGGTCGGGCAACCAAAACACAAGTGCAGAAAAGCCTGACCCTGTTGCTTACCCTTGCGGAGGATCCTCGTCAAGATGATGCCGCAGATGCTTTGGCAGTAGCTCTCTGTCACACGCATTCCTTGCATCTACGGCGGCTGTTGGAGGCTGGTAATGTTTGAATGGATGCGTGGTCGGGTGATGGAACAATCCGAAGGACTCCTCATTTTCGAAGTCGGTTTTGTTGCGTTACAACTTCACTTCCTGGCACGGGCGGGCAAACTGCCAGTGGGGAGGGAAATACAGTTGTTCGTACACTTGATTGTGCGGGAAGACAACTTATCCCTGTTCGCCTTCCAGCAGCGCGAAGAACTTTACCTATTTCGGGAGCTGCTTGGCATTTCCGGTGTCGGTCCGCGGCTGGCTCAGGCAATCGTGGCCTATGTTCGTCCGCAGGACTTGCGCGAAGCGATTGAACGGAACAATCCCACTGCTTTGATGGGCGTACCAGGTGTGGGAAAGAAAACGGCCAGCAAGATCGTCTTCTCCCTGCAGGGTAAAACTCTGATCCTTCCCAGCGAACAATGGCCGGAGGCATTGCAAGCGCTGCTCGCCTTGGGTTTTTCTGAGAAAGAAGCCCGGGAGCGTCTGGCCAAAATCAACCTGAGTGATCCCGGTATCACCTCAGAAGATGTGATTCGGATGGCACTAAAAGGGTGAGCAAGACTATCAAGCAACTGATAAAGGAGAAAGAGGACCAAAAGCTTCGACCACAGCTCCTGCAGGAATACATCGGTCAGTCTGAAGTGAAGGAGTCTTTAAAGATCGCAATCGAAGCCGCGCGGATTCGAGGGAAGCCGATTGACCATATCCTGATTTATGGCCCCCCCGGTATGGGCAAGACCACCATTGCTTCGATAGTCGCCAATGAGATGCAGCGGAAGCTGTGGCGAACCAGCGGGCCAGCCCTTACCTCTCCACGGGATCTGGCAACGGTCGTTGCCACTCTGGAAACCGGCGACGTGCTTTTCATCGATGAGATTCACCGCCTAAGTCCGACGGCGGAAGAGTTGTTGTATCCAGTGATGGAGGATTTTCATCTGCACATCACCCTCGGTAAAGGATTGTCCGCCCAGGTTAAGGAAATCCCCCTACAAACGTTCACTTTGGTTGGAGCAACGACCCGGGCCGGTCTCCTGACCAGCCCCCTGCGTGATCGGTTTGGCCTGGTCTTTCGTTTGGGGCATTATAGTGCAACGGAAATCGTGCAGATCCTGGAACGGTCCGCCAGGATTTACGGCGTGCAGATCGATTCCGACTGTGCTCGAGCCATTGCCACTCGTTCCCGCTATACGCCACGGATCGCGAATCGTCTTCTCAAACGAACGATTGATTATGCCCTGGCCCGCAACAAGGGCTTACTGAATCGTGCGGTTGTGGAAGAAACCTTTCAGTTGATGAAAATCGATACCCTGGGTTTGGATGAGATGGATCGCAAGCTGCTGCTGGCTTTGGCGGAAAAATACGGCGGCGGTCCCCTGGGCATTGAGAGCATGTGTGCCATTCTGGGGGAAGACCGCGACACCGTGGAGGACGTCTACGAACCGTACCTGATTCAATCCGGCTTGCTGGATCGGACACCACGCGGTCGCATGCTAACCGAAAAGGCCAAGCGCCACCTGAAGATGGACAAGGGGTTGAATCTGTTTGCGCAATAGTCTGATCCTGGCTTTCGTCCTTTTATTGTTGTGGCCATCGGGATTGAATGCGGTCAGTGCGGCTCCAGAGATCCGCGTGCTGCTTTCGTCCAATCCTGCCGAATCTGTCATCTCCTGCGAGGCTTCCTTCGAGTTAATGTTTCCCCAGATCCAAACAACACTTCCGTTTGTGGCTGGCGAGACTTTGATGCTTTCTGCCTCGGGTAGGTTGACCTGGGTGATCCTTGCCGCTGGACCCCTTGCCGCGCTGGAACCACTGGTACCTGCACATGAGGTTCTATGGGCAACGCTGGGCCCTCCCAGCTTGGGGCAATTTGCGGGTCAAATGGCCCTGGCGATTGGCCCATTTGCCAACATGGATTCGGCTGTCACAGCCGCCAACCAGGCGCAAGCTGTTTTTCCGACAATCCAGATCCACTCCGGTTACTCCATCTCCCTGATCACCAATCGACCCTACGATCTGGCTTGGAGTGGAACTTCTGCCGGTTCAGCCCTTGTATTGACATCAGCGACCCCTCTTTCCGCGACCCAGAAGCGTTACCGCGGTTCCCTGGAACTGTTCTGGAAAGACAATAACGGCAGCCTGGAACTCCGGATGGTGAATCGGCTGGATCTGGAGAGTTATCTTTACGGGGTCGTTCCCTCAGAAATGACTCACGATTGGTCGATGGAAGCCCTGAAAGCACAGTCGGTAGCAGCTCGTTCCTTCGCCATGTCCAAGATGGGGCGCAACCAGTGGGTCACGGAGGGTTTCGATGTCACTGCTACGGTCTCCGATCAAGTCTACAAAGGATACGACGGTGAGTACCCGGAGACCAATAGGGCCGTGGACCTTACCAGGGGGCAAGTATTGACGTTCGGCGGCAATATTGCCGGCACTCCATTTCATTCCTGTTCGGGTGGTTTTACGGAGAACAACGAAAACGTATGGTCCGGGCCGGCTTTGCCATACCTGCGTGGGGTACCCAGCCCGGGCGAGGAGGGCTCCAAGTACATCACCTGGACGGCGACCGTTGCCACTACCGAGTTCATTATCAAAACCGAAGAGAAAAAAGGGGTAATCCTAGGTGAATTGGTCGGATTGCAAGTAGTGGAGCAGGGGGTTTCCGGTCGCATCAAAACTTTAGCCGTGGAAGGTTCACTGGGCAGCACTACCCTCACGGGAGAACAACTGCGGCTCGTAGCGAACCTTCGTTCCAGCCTGGCAACCATCGATAACCTGATCTCTTTTCCCAACCAGTTGGTTTTGCTTTCCTCGCAAGGAACGACAACTGTGTCGCCGGAATCGGCGATTCTGTTGCTTTCCAGCCTTGGTTTGGCTCCCCTACCCGCTTCAGCGGTTGCAGTCACATCCGCCGGATTGATGCCCTTGTCCTTAGCCATCGCCACAACACAGAACATCGGAGCCACGATATCATTTAGCGGTCACGGATGGGGACATGGCGTGGGTATGCCGCAATGGGGCGCCAAAGCCCAAGCCCAAGAGGGGAAAACCTACGATCAAATCCTTTTGTATTACTACACCGGTGTCTCGCTTGAAACCAAGTACTGATGACCAAGGTCACCGATTACGATTACCATCTGCCCCCTGAATTGATCGCCCAACATCCGACGGATCCACGCGATAGTGCCCGCTTGCTGGTGCTCGATCGGAAAACCCACACCTTGGGGCACGATACTTTCTTTCACCTCGACGGGTATTTGAAGGCAGGGGACCTTCTGATCGTCAACAACACGAAAGTGATCGCTGCCCGAATTTTCGGAAAGCTGGCCGGTGGCGGCAAAGGCGAAGTGTTTCTGCTGCGCCCGTTGGACGGTGATTTATTGACTTGGGAAGCGTTGGTTCGCCCGGGTCGCAAGCTCCAACCAACCAGTACGCTCGCCTTGGGAGACAACCAGATCGAGATCCTGGAGCGAACTGCATTCGGCGGACGGTTGGTTCGGTTTCGTTTCTTTGATTGGGAAATGCTGGATAAAACCGGCGAAATCCCTTTACCACCTTACATCAAGAGTCCCTTGCGGCAACCGTCGGACTACCAGACCATCTTTGCCAAACAACGGGGTGCAGTGGCTGCCCCTACCGCTGGATTGCACTTCACACCGGAGGTGATCAAAAGGATTGTGGCTAAGGGTGTTTCCCTGGCTGAAATTACCCTGCATGCCGGCCTGGGAACATTCCGGCCGATCCGAACGGAAGAGATCGAGGATCATCGGATGCACGAAGAAGCGTACTCTATCCCGCCGGAAACCGCCGAAGCGATTCGAGCAGTTAAGGGTCGGGGGGGAAGAGTATTTGCCTGTGGCACCACCGTGGTTCGGGCGTTGGAGAGCGCGGCCAGGGGTTCCGGTGCAGTATGCCCCTCAGCCGGGATGACCGATTTATTCATCCGTCCCGGCTTTTCCTGGCAGGTATGTGACGCCATCATTACGAATTTCCATCTACCCAAATCGACATTGCTCCTGCTGGTGTCGGCGTTTGCTTCTCATGATTTCATCCTGCAAGCTTACAGAGTGGCCGTGGAAGAACGCTACCGATTCTTTTCTTTTGGCGATGCTATGCTGATTCTCTAGGTAAAACGATGAAAACCGGACAAACCAAAGACGATTCAGAACGATTTTTCCGGGTGAAGCACCGGGATGCGCAATGCAGCGCCCGCCTGGGTGCATTGCATACGGAGCACGGTGATGCTCCCACGCCTGCGTTCATGCCAGTGGGTACGCAAGGCACAGTAAAAGCAATGACACCAGAGGAAGTGGCGGAAATCGGTGCGGCAATCATCCTCTGCAATACGTATCACCTCTACCTTAGACCGGGAGCGGAACTCATTCGGAAGGCAGGCGGATTGCATCGCTTCATGCATTGGAACGGCACGATCCTTACCGATTCCGGCGGTTTTCAGGTGCATTCGCTTAGCCATTTGAAGAAAGTCACGGAAGAAGGGGTCTTGTTTCGTTCTCACATCGACGGATCGCTGCATCTGTTTACGCCGGAAATCAGTATCAAGGTTCAGGAGGAGCTCGGTTCGGACCTAATCATGCCATTGGATATCTGTCTTCCCTACCCGTCGCCCACCAAGCAGTTGGAATCAGCTGTTGTTCGGACCACTCGTTGGGCGGAACGGGCGCAAGAGTTTCATGCGGATAAACCAGGCTTTCTGTTTGGTATCATTCAAGGCGGCACATCGCTGGACTTGCGTAAGCAGTCGCTGGCCGAGCTCGAGCATTTGGATTTCGCAGGCTTGGCGATCGGCGGCCTCTCTGTGGGAGAAAACAAACAGGAGATGGTTGAAGTCCTGACCGGCTTCATGGCGGAAATGCCGGAGAAAAAACCGCACTACCTGATGGGAATGAGCGCTCCCTTGGCCCTGTTGGATTGCGTAGGCCTGGGAATAGACCTCTTCGACTGTGTACTGCCCACACGCCTCGGGCGCAACGGCACCGTGTATTGTGCCCAGGGGAAAATTAACATCGACAACGCCTGCTTTCGAGAGGATTTTGGACCGATCGATTCCCGCTGCGACTGTTACGTCTGCCGGCACTACTCCCGCGCCTATCTCCGTCACCTCTTCATCGCGAAGGAAATGTTGGCAGGAAGGTTGATGTCCTATCACAATCTGCGTTTTATGGAACGATTGATGGAACAAACGCGCCAGGCGATTTTGACGGATCGCTTTCTTGAATTCCAGCGTTCGTTTGCTACCATCTACCAAGAAAAGAGCATAAACCAAACGGAAGGGATGGGCTAGCCAATGGTTCGCTTGGAAGATGTAAAAAACAACCCAATCGTATCCAACTTCATTTTGAAAGCCGATTCTTACTTGGAAGCACTGGGCTATACCGAGCACGGTTTCCGCCATGCCAATCTCAGCGCCAACATCGCCATGAGCATCCTACGTCACTTGAATTGGCCGGAGAAGGAGGTCGAGCTGGCAGGAATTGCCGGCTATTTGCACGACATGGGCAATCTCAGCGGGCGGGAAGGACACCCGGCAGTGGGGTCGGTCCTGGCATTCCAAATCCTGCAACCGATGGGGATGGAGATCGAAGACATCGCCAGTATCATGTCCGCCATTGGCAATCACGACGAACCTTTCGGCATCCCCGCCTCGGACATCGGGTCAGCCGTGATCCTGGCCGACAAGACGGACATCCATCGCAGTCGCGTCCGTGTGCTGGATCCGGCCAAGTTCGACATCCACGACCGGGTCAATCACGCCGTGACCTATTCTTTCCTGCGGGTAGAAAAGGCTGAGACTGTCTCCACCCTCACCCTGGAACTCACGGTTGATACCGCCTTGAGTTCGGTGATGGACTACTTTGAGATCTCATTCGCGCGTTTGCTGATGTGTCGGAAAGCGGCGGAATATTTGCATTGCCAATTCCATCTGGACATCAACAAAATGCGCATTTGGTAAGGCTGAATCACGGATCCGGACCCAGCGCCGGTTTCCTTGTCGGAAAGATCGATCTTCTCTATACTTTCAAGGTTCATCTAATGGAATTGACGCGAAGGAGCAAAGACAGTGAATAAGGTTGGTTTTCGGTTGATCGTCATTATATTAGTCTTGGTAGGTGGCATCCTGGCCCTATTTGTCATTCCTCCCACCACTCCTTTAGTGAAGCTGGGTCTGGATTTGGCCGGTGGTGTGCATTTCACGCTGGAAGCGGTGGAAACTGCCGGTGCACCCGTGACTCGGGATGCCGTGGATGCAGCAAAGCGGGTGCTCTCCGGTCGTGTGAATGCCCTCGGCCTGACCGAACCGATCATCCAGCAGCAGGGTGGTGATCGCTGGAACCGGATTATCGTTGACTTGCCCGGATATCAGGACCCGGCCAAGGCGCGCGAGATCCTGCAGCGGACCGCCATGCTGGAATTCATCGCAGCGGGAGAGCGGGTCACGATTACTGCGGCCAATCTCACCGTCACATCCTCCGGCGGACAAACGCTGTCGCCCACCATTGTGGCCGAAACGCGCTCAGGGGCAACCATCCCCATGTTGTTACTCTATTACGACCAGAATGGCAATCGGCAGTTCGCCGTACTCAGTGAAGAGCCCGGCTTCACAACGATGGATGAGGCTCAGAAAACCTTGACACCGACTCCCGGACTCAACCTTTCCTTGCCCAAGGGTACGGTGGGAATCACTGGAGCCTACCTCCTCGACGCCAAAGCCAGCTATGGTCAGAAGGGCGAGCCGGAAGTTCAAATCAAGTTCAACGACCCGGGCACCACCATCTTTGCCCAACTCACGCAGCAAAACGTGGGCAAAATGCTGTACACCGTCCTGGACAGTCAGATCGTCTTCGCCGGCAACGTGAAGGACGTCATCCCTTCCGGGGAAGCCGTCCTGACCGGCAGTTTCAGCATCGACGAAGCCACAACGATCGCTCAGTTGCTGCGCGGTGGCGCCCTGCCGGTAAAACTGGTAATCGTCGAAGAGCGCACGGTAGCCCCCACCTTGGGTGAGGCCGCTGTTCGGGCATCGATCATCGCCGGCATCGTAGCCCTGATCTTGGTCATGCTATTCATGATCCTCAATTATCGTTTCCTGGGTTTCCTGGCGGACATCTCCCTGATTCTCTATGTTGTACTGGTGGTTGCGCTGCTCAAGTTGTTCGGCGCGACCTTAACCCTCCCTGGCATTGCCGGTGTCGTGATCTCCATCGGTATGGCCGTCGATGCCAACGTCCTTATTTTCGAACGGATTCGCGATGAGATTCGCGCAGGCAAGACGATGCGCGGGGCCATCGCATCCGGCTTCACCAAGGCGGTACGCACCGTCATCGATTCCAACGCCACCACTCTGATCGCCACGCTGGCTCTTTACTGGTTCGGAACGGGTCCTGTGCGTGGTTTCGCGATCACCTTGACCCTTGGTATCCTGGTCAGTCTGTTTACGGCCATTTTTGTCACCCGCACTTTCGTGGAAATCGTGGGCAACTCCAGTTTGGGGAAAAACCTGCCTCTGTTGAACTTGCACGAGAAGGCGTTCATTCTGTTCCGTGTGGGGAAGTTTGATTTCATGGGGAAAGCCAAACTATGGCTGTCGATCTCCCTCGTTTTAATCGTGATCAGTCTGGCGGTGGTCGGCATCAATTGGGCAGTAAGGCCTCAACATCTTCCGCTCAACATGGGAGTTGATTTCACCGGAGGCAGTCGATTGGAATACTCGACGGATGCTTCAGATCCCCTAAATACGGCTCAAACTCCGTACCCAGGAATTGACGGCAGATCAAACCACTCAGCTCACCAACAGCTTGAAACAGACCTTTCCGACCGTCCGCCTGGTGGCTGCCGATTATGTGGGGCCCATCATCGGACAAGATCTGCAACTCAACGCCCTCTACGCCGTGCTGATTTCGCTGGTTGGGATCGTGATCTATCTTTCCATCCGTTTCCAACTCCGCTTCGGCGTTGCCACCATCGTTGCCCTAATTCACGATGTATTGATTGTGATCGGTTTCTTTGCGATCACCTTTATCGAGGTCAACAGCCCGCTGGTGGCGGTACTGCTGACGGTAGTCGGGTATTCTGTAATGGATACCGTGGTCGTGCTGGACCGGATTCGGGAGAACATGCGTTTCCGCAAACGGGAAACGCTGAAGGAGTTGATCAACCGAAGCATCCAGCAGACTTTTAACCGATCCATGAACACTACTTTAACCACTTTGCTGGCCGTCATGGCATTGGTCATTTTCACTTCCAGTTTAATCGCGGATTTCTCTTGGGGGCTTCTGATCGGTGTCTTCACCGGTGCCTATTCTTCCATCTTCATCGCCACTCCGATCATCTACCTCTGGTTAAACCGCTCGGAAGCAAGGGAACGAGCCGGCAAGAAAAGGAAGTAGCACTTGACAAAAACCGTCGACTGGCAAAAATACTAAACCAGTAATCAGGGGTTTGTCCCCGGGCACAACGGTGCAACAGGAAAAACCTGTGGGATTTACACGGATCCTACAGGTTTTTCTATGCTTTGAAGGGAAGATGGAAACGAACCAGACTGCAAACCAGCACAAACGAAGGATTGCATTTTATTCGGTGCTGGTGGGCATCACGCTCACCAGCCTGAAATTGTCCGTGGGACTGCTCACGGGCAGCTTGGGTATTCTCTCGGAAGCCTTGCATTCCCTCTTGGATTTGGGCGCGGCGTTGATCACCTTCTTTTCCGTTCGCATCTCCACCAAACCCCCCGATTCTCGTCATCAATTCGGCCATGGCAAGATGGAGAACATTTCAGCTTTGGCGGAAGCATTGCTGCTCCTGATCACTTGTGCCTGGATCGTCTCTGAAGCCGTGCAACGTCTGACGGGTAAAGAAGTCCGGGTCGAGGTTACGTTTTGGGCATTCCTGGTGATGGGCATTTCCCTGGTATTGGATGTCCTGATCTCACGTTTACTCTATGCAGGAGCGCGGAAATACCAATCGCAAGCACTCGCTGCGGATGGATTGCACTATTCATCCGATATCCTTTCTTCGGCCGTAGTCATCCTCGGTTTGGTCGGAGTCAGCTTGGGTGTGCCCATGTTGGACCCGATTGCTGCCTTGGGTGTGGCGATCCTGGTCACTATCGCCAGCCTTCGGCTGGGCAAGCAGGCCATTGACGAGCTGCTGGATCAGGCACCGCGCGGGCTGGCTGACCGGATTGTGGCCAAATTGCAAGCCGTACCGATGCTGGAGAAAGTGGAGCGAATTCGGGTACGCCGTTCCGGAGCGCATATTTTCGTAGATTTGTTGGTTTCAGCTCGTCGACTCTTGACTGTGAGCAATTCTCAATTTCTGATTCAGCAAATTGAGGTGGAAGTCAAAAAAGTCGCTCCTACCAGCGATGTAATCGTGCAATTCAGTCCCTCGGCCAATGGCGAGAACTTCTTTGAGTCGATTCAAGCGATCAGCCAGCGTTTTCCACAGATCCAGGAACTGCATAACATCCGTAGCTATTTGGACTCCTCCGGTCGGTTCTTCATCAGCCAGCATGTAGAGTTGGCTCCTACTCTATCTTTGCAGGAAGCCCATGATCTCGTGGATGTTTTAGAACGAACCCTCAAAGAAGAACTGCCCCAAATCGATGATGTGGAGACGCACATTGAAACGATCGGAGTGCAGGGCAATGGCTCCCGCCATGCGCTCGCTCCCGAGCGATTACGGATCCTACGCGAGGAGGTGCTGCGAGATCCGCGAGTGCTGGAGGTTCATGACATCCAAAATCATCAAAGCACACAGGGGAGCATGATCAGTTGTCATATTCTGATTCGTAACGAGCTGCCCCTGGAAGAAGCGCATCAGGTAGCCACCATGGTTGAAAACCGGATCAAGAATCTCTTCCCCTTCCTAGACGAAGTTGTGGTTCACGCCGAACCCACATCGACGAAATGATATAATCCCCTTCAAGTCACGGCGCTTACAGAGCGCGCTTGCTCCACGGAAAGGGTATTGAAACTAGAAGATCTGGAAGAGAAAATCGGACAATTCCTTCCGCGCGTTGATAGAAATAAACTGCGGAATGCGTATCAGTATGCTTTAGAGGCCCATGGAGAACAAAAACGGGAATCCGGTGAACCCTACATCCAACATCCATTGGGCGTGGCAGCCATACTCTCCGAGCTGGAGGTGGACGAGCCAACCCTTCTGGCCGCTTTACTGCATGACGTCGTCGAGGATACCTCGATCCCCTTGGAGGAAATCCGCCAGCGTTTCACTGAGGAGGTGGCCAATCTCGTAGACGGCGTTACAAAGTTTTCCAGCATTGCTTATGCATCACGGCAGGAGCACCAGATCGAAAATCTGCGCAAGATGCTGCTGGCAATGGCCCGGGACGTGCGAGTCGTTCTGATTAAGCTGGCAGATCGGTTGCACAACCTGCGCACGTTGAATTATCTCAGTGTGGAAAAACAGCGCGAAATCGCTCGGGAAACGTTGGAAATCTATGCCCCGCTGGCTTCTCGACTTGGTATCTACAAGCTGAAATGGGAGTTGGAAGACCTTTCGTTCCGCTACACGGAACCGGAGTTCTATTTCGATTTGGCCCGACGGATGCAGAGGCGGCGAAGCGAGCGAGAGCGGATCTTGAAGGATGCCCAAGCTTTGGTGGAGCAGGACTTGGCTGACCATGGGGTCCTAGCGGAAACTCAGTATCGAGCCAAGCATCTCTATTCTATTCAGCAGAAAATGCTGCGCGATCACTTGTCCTTCGAAGAAATCTATGACCTGCTCGCTTTGCGGGTGATCGTCCGTGACATTCCGATGTGCTACGAGGTCTTGGGGATTGTACATGCCATTTTTACCCCGATCCCCGGCCGCTTGCACGACTATATCGCCATGCCAAAACCCAATATGTACCAGTCTTTGCATACAGTGGTGATTGGTCCGGAAGGTGAACCGTTGGAATTTCAAATCCGAACCGAGGAAATGCATCGCGCTTCCGAATTGGGCATTGCGGCACATTGGCGCTATAAAGAAGGCGGCAAGCGGGATATTGTAATGGAGCAGAAGCTCGTCTGGCTGCGTGAATTACTGAATTGGCAGAAGGAGGTGCCGGATTCCCGCGAGTTTCTGGAACGGGTCAAGGTTGACCTGTTCGCCGATGAAGTGCTGGTGTTCACCCCGAAGGGAGAAGTGATTAACTTGCCAATGGGAGCCAGTCCGGTGGATTTTGCCTTCCAAATTCACTCCCAGGTGGGTCAGCATTGCGCAGGCGCCAAAGTGAACGGGAAGATCGTTTCGCTTGATTACAAGCTGCAAACTGGGGACCGGGTGGAAATCCTCACACGGCGGAACGCCTCGCCTTCTCTGGATTGGCTCCAGTTCGTGCGAGCGACTTCCACCAAGGGCAAAATTCGTGCGTACTTTCGTCGGTTAAAAAAGGAGGAAAGCCTTGCTCTGGGAAAATCCATCTATGAGCGAGTCTTGCGCAAGCATCTGGGGGCAGCCCGTTTCGCTGATGCGTTGCGCATCTTGGGCTTAATCGATGAGGAAGCTCTTTTTTTAGCCCTGGGACAAGGCCAATTGGCACCAGCACAAATCCTTACGGCCTTGAACCGGGAAGAGCAAAAGGCAGCCGAAGAAGCGCACATTGTTCTGACGAAACCGCAGGAACGACCCGTGCAAGTCACAGGAACGGAAGGAGTGCTGGTTCGGCTGGCTCGCTGTTGCCATCCCTTGCCCGGTGATGAAATCATTGGATATACCACGCAAGGTCGGGGTATTTCCATTCATCGGCAGACATGCCACAGCCTGGCCAAATTGCCGGAAGCGGGACGCCAAGTTTCCTTGTCTTGGCCCGAGGGGTTGACGGAGACACACTATGTATCAGAACTCTTCCTGCGGGCCGCCAATCGTCCTGGCGTATTAAGGGAAATCACAACGGCCATCTCGGAAGAAGGAATCAACATTGAACAAATCAATGCCTATCCGCTTCCTTCCGAGTTGACTGGCATCAGTTTGGTGGTAGTGGTGAAGGACGTGGCCCAACTAAACCAGCTGATGCAAAAATTGGAACGAATACCATCCATCAACGAAGTGCGGAGAATCTAATGCGAGCCGTTCTGCAAAGAGTGAGAACTGCCGCTGTGTCCGTAGAGGGGAAAGAAATCGCTCGAATCGGTCCGGGTTTGCTGATCCTTCTCGGTATCGCTCTGGGAGATCAACCCAAGGATGCATTGCGTTTGTGCCAGAAATGCGTCCATTTACGGGTTTTCAGCGATGCACACGGTAAAATGAATAATTCCTTGATCGAGCAAGGGGCTGAGGTGCTGGTAGTATCGCAGTTTACCCTTCTTGCCGATTGTTCCGGTGGCCGTCGACCCTCTTTCATCAATGCCGCGCCTGCAGAAAAAGGAAAACAGCTATACTATTTTTTCCTCGATCAGTTGCGACTGGCAGGTTTAGTCCCGCAAGCAGGGGAATTCCAGACAACGATGATGGTCAGTCTGGAGAACGATGGACCGGTTACGATTCTCTTGGATAGCAAGGATTTTTAATGTAAAATGGAACCCTCGGTGGGGACATGGCTCAACGGGAGAGCGCTTCCCTCGCACGGAAGAGGTTGCGGGTTCGATTCCCGCTGTCTCCACCA
>JAPLHX010000334.1 GCA_026389415.1 Coprothermobacterota bacterium
TCCTCGATCAGCCAGATGGGGTATGTGCTATTTGGATTCGCCACGCTTCTACCATTGGGGTTTGGCGGTTCGATCTTCAATTTATTCAATCAGGCGGCGACCAAGCTGGCTTTGTTCATTGCCTTGGGGATGGTGGCGGAACAGGCGGGTACCTACCAGATTGATGCCTTAGGCGGTTGGGCCAAGCGCTTGCCGTTGGCCGGTGTGGTGGCCACCGCGGCGATGCTATCGCTCGTCGGCGCTCCGCCGATGCTGGGATTCTGGCCGGAATTCTTGACATTTAGCGCCGGCTTCCAGACGGGCCAGATCGCGATCACGATTCTCGCTCTGGTCGCCACCGTGCTTTCCGCGGCCTACGCTTTGCGCCTGATCCGTTTCACTTTCTTTGGCCCTTTGACAACTCAGCCTGCGGCAGCACGTCTGAACAGCCTGCGGCAGCACGTCCTGCTGAGGCCGGCCTGGACGGGTACGCTGGCATTGCTGATTTGCTTCCTGGTGCTCTTGGTGTTCGGGGTCTATCCGGCCCCGGCTTTCGAGCTGGTACGGCAGGCTCTGAGCTTTATCGGTTTCGGTTTGGGAGGATAAATGAACGCGACGACTCTCTTACAGACCTCGATCGGTTTCCTGGTGCTGGGGGCCATTGCCAGTTATCTGGGCGGAGCGCTGTTCCGCGAGCGGGAGCGCTTGGTTTCCAGTGTAGTCGCCTTCCTGGCCCTCCTTGGCAGCGTAGTCTCCCTGGCATTTTTGTTTCCCCTGCTCCAGCAGGGAAGTCAATCCGTGGTACTTTTCGGGTTCCTGCAATGGCAGGTGGATCTGTTGGGCTGGATCGTCAGTATGGTGGGCCTGGTTCTCGGTCTGGTGGTTACGCTGTACTCGATCGACTACATGAAAGACGACAACGGGCACCGAGCCTTCTTCCCATTGCTGCTCCTGGTGCTAGTGGCCGTGATCGGATTAGGCTTCGCCTTCGATTTGTTTAATATTTACCTCTTTTTCGAGTTGCTGGCTCTTGCCTCCTTCGCCTTGGTAGCGTTTCACAAGAACCACTGGGAACCGGTGGAAGCCGGCATCAAATTCCTGGTGGCTTCCGCGACCGGTTCGGCGCTGGTTTTGCTAGGTGTCGCTCTGGTCTACATGAACTTCGGTACGCTGAATTTGTTCGACCTATTCAACCTGACGCGCCAGACCTCAATCAGCATCTGGCTACCGATCACCTGTTTCGTGGTCGGCTTCGGCATCAAGGCTGCGATCTTCCCGCTGCACACCTGGTTACCGGATGCCCACTCTGAGGCGCCTTCCGGCATCTCCGCGATGTTGTCCGGGATCATCATCGAGGCCGGGCTCTTCGCTCTGCTGCGGGTGATGCTGGCCATGGGGACCAGCTTGCCCTGGGGGCAGATCTTGATTTGGTTCTCTCTATTGACGATGACCGCGGGCAACCTGATGGCTTTGACCCAAAAACAAATCAAACGGATGCTGGCTTATTCCTCTGTGGCCCAGATGGGCTACATCCTTCTTGGGATCGGCGTCGGGATCGCTTATGCGGTGCCGGCCGGTACCGCGGGTGGACTCTTCCATATCACCACGCATGCTGCCATGAAGGGCCTTGCCTTCCTTTGCGCCGGTGCGCTGATCTTACGCTTAGGCTCCAAGAATCTGGACGACATGCGGGGAGCCGGCTGGCGGATGCCAGTGACCGCGATCACCTTCACCATCGCGGTGCTTTCTTTAGCCGGCGTTCCTCCCTTCGCCGGCTTCATGAGCAAGTTACTGATTTACCAATCCGGTATCCAGAGCGCAACCACTCTCGGCTGGGTCGCTTCTTTCGTCGCCATTTTCAACTCCGTTCTGTCCTTGGGCTACTACCTGCCGGCGGTGGGGATTCTTTACGCCAAGAATCCTGCTCCCGGGGTCTCCACGATCAAGGAGGCTCCGTGGACGATGGTCCTCGCCCTGTTGGTATTGGCGCTAATCGTGTTGTACCTGGGGATCTCCCCCGATCCCGTTCGCTCCTGGGCATTCCAGTCGTTTACGCTGCTGCAAGGAGGGTTCTAAATGGATATCCTGATCCTCCCCCTTATTTTCATCGGGTTCCTGATGGTGGCCTTCCTATTGGGTTGGAGTGGCCGTCGGATGGCCCCTAAAGAGCCAACGGAGAGCGAGGCGGAGACCTCTTACGCCGGTGGTGAAAATATCCCGGGCGAAAAGCGGTTCCCCGGATATAAGGCGTTCTACCCGGTGGCTCTGTTCTTCACAGTGCTGCATGTGTTGGCCCTGCTCTTGGCATTGTTGCCTCAAGGACCGACCTGGTGGTTGGGTCTTTCCTTCGCGGGAATAATTGGCTTTGCTTTAGCAGTTTTAATAATGAGGTGATCATGCTGCCGCAGGCTGTTTTGTCTAAGATCATAAATTGGTCCCGATACACATCGCCCTGGATCATCCACTTCAATGCCGGTGGATGCAATGGATGCGATATCGAAACGTTGGCGGCATTGACGCCCCGGTTCGACGTAGAACGCTTTGGCATCCTGCTAAAGGGTACGCCCCGCCATGCCGATGTGCTGGTCGTGACCGGTCCCTCCAACCAGCAGATCAAGGACCGTCTGCGCCGCATTTATGACCAGATGCCCCACCCGAAGTTCGTGGTGGCGGTGGGTTCCTGTGCGATTTCCGGCGGAGTCTTCCGTGGCTGTTACAACACTCAGGGTGGCATGGACGAGGTGCTTCCGGTCACGGCCTACGTCCCTGGCTGTCCGCCCCGCCCCGACGCAATTATTCAGGGCATCTATGTCCTGCTGGAGAAATTAAAAAAAGGAGGCTAGGACATGCTGCCGCAGGCTGATATGAACTGGATCAAGATCCCGGCGGAAACCATTCGCCAATACACTAGCGACCTGATCACCAAAGGAGAGTTCCGTCACCTTTCCACCATCACCGGGTACCAGGACGGCGAAACCATCTGCCTCCTTTACCACTTCCTGGTCCCGCAAGGTGGCCTCAACGTCCGTGTCTGCGTGCCATTGGCCAATCCCGTATTGCCCTCCATTAGCCCGGTGCTGATCGGGGCAATCCTCTACGAGCGGGAGATCCAGGATTTACTGGGCGTACGCTTCGAGGGCATTGTGGACGCAAGACGCGTGATCTTGCCCGATCATTTCCCCCAGGATGTCTTCCCGTTGCGGAAAGACTTCAAGAAGGAGGATCTTCCATGAGCGAACACATTACCCTTCCGATAGGCCCCCAGCACCCACTGCTGAAAGAACCAGTGCATTTCAGGTTCACTCTGGACGGCGAACGGATCGTGGACGTAGACATCCGGCTGGGATACAACCACCGCGGTATTGAAAAGGCGGCGGAGGAAAGAACCTATATTCAGGACCTCTACATGATCGAGCGAATCTGTGGGATCTGCTCGCACGTGCACGCTACCAACTTCGTGCAGGCGACGGAAGGGGTCCTAAAAACAGATGTTCCGCCCCGGGCCTTGTATCTGCGGGTCGTGGTCGGTGAGTTGGAGCGGATCCACAGCCATCTGCTCTGGCTGGGGGTAGCTGGGCACGAGATCGGTTTCGACACCCTGTTCCAGGTAGTTTGGCGCGACCGGGAGATTGTGCAAGACCTTCTGGAGCTGATTACAGGCAACCGCGTGAATTATGGCATGAATACCATCGGCGGGGTTCGCAAGGACCTGAACCCGGCGGCGATCGAAGAAACGCTAAAGGGACTAAAGGTCCTGGAGGAGCGCACGAATTATTACGCTCAAGTGGTTCAGGCCGACAGCACCTTCATCGCCCGCGTCTCCGGCGTGGGTCCGCTGCCCAAGGAACTAGCGATCTCATCCTGCGCCTGTGGCCCGACGGCCCGCGGATCGGGAGTGGATTATGATGTCCGGCGCGACCTGCCCTACGCTGCCTACAACGAGATATCACCTCCGACCGTGGCGATGTGCTGGGCCGCGCACTGGTGAGGGTGGGCGAGACCATCGAGGCCATCAGGATCATTCGCTATGCGTTGGAACATCTGCCGGCTGGGCCTATTGCGGTTCGTGTTCCGCGAAAAGTCCCGGTCGGAGAGTACTTCTCACGCTATGAAGCCCCCCGCGGCGAAGCGATCCTCTATCTGCGCGGCAACGGGACGGAAAAACCGGACCGGGTGAAGGTGCGTGCTCCCACCCTGGCCAACCTGGTCTCGATTCGCCACACTCTCTTGAACCAACAGCTAGCGGATATCCCGATTATCGTCGCGGCCATCGATCCTTGCCTTTCCTGCACCGACCGCGTGGTGCTCTTGCAGCAGGTCGGTGCCCGCGAGGGCGAGATCCTGCATTGGGCTGAATTCCGACGAATCAGCCTGCGGCAGCATGTCCTGGCGAAGAAACTGTGAACGCACTTTGGCTGATTTTTCAAGTGCTGGTTTTTCCGGGATTCCTTTTCTTGGCCGTTTGCGCCTTGGTGTTGCAATGGTTGGACCGAAAGCTCTACGCCCGCTTTCAGAATCGGGTGGGCCCGCCTTTCATCCAACCATTGGCGGACCTGATCAAGCTATTTTCCAAGGAAACCATCGTGCCCAAGAACGCAGAGCAGGGCTTGTTCCGCAACCTTCCGTATTTCTCCTTTGCCGCCGTGGTGACGTCCTTCCTATCGATCCCGATCTATACTGCGAATGCGGTGGTCTCCTATCCCGGCGATCTGGTGATCATAGCCTATCTGTTGACCATCCCCACGCTGGTGATGGCGTTGGCTGGTTGGAGTTCCTGCACGGCATATAGCATCATCGGCGGTATCCGAACGCTGTCCCAGCTTTTTGCTTATGAGGTCCCCTTCTTTTTAGCTCTATTGACCCCGGCATTACTGTTGGGAACCTGGAACATCGCCGAGATATCCCAACGGTTGCCCGCATTCCTGATGGCCAATCCGTTTTACTTCATCCCGGTGATCCTGGCATTCTTGGTCGGCGTAATCTCGCTGCAAGGAAAGCTAGAGCGGAAACCGTTCGACATCCCGGACGCAGAAACCGAGATCGTGGCGGGACCTTTCACGGAATACTCCGGCCGCTTGTTTGGTATTTTCCGTCTCAGTCTGGACATGGAATTCGTGGTCGGTGCCTCGTTACTGGCCTCCGTGTTCCTAGGAGGAGCCACTTCCTTTTTCGGAATTCCGGCCATTCTTTCCTATTTGATCAAAACCCTCTTCATCGTCTTCGTGCTGGCGTACATCAAATCAGCAGTAGCCCGAATCCGGATCGACCAGATGATCCGCTTCGGCTGGCGCGTGCTGGCTCCCCTGAGCCTGTTGGGAATGTTGCTGGTGGTGATCTTCAACAAGGGAGGCCTATTGTGAGCAAACATGCTGCCGCAGGCTTGGTTCATACCCGGCCCGGCGCCATCTGGCGAGAAATCACCAAGAACCTGGGGCGCAAACCAGCGACCCGAATGTACCCCAAGGAGCGACCCGTCCTGCCGCCCAATTTCCGCGGGCGGCCCGTGTTCAACCCTAAAGGTGGCTGTGTGGGGTGCATGCTCTGCGTAAGGGATTGCCCCTCCGATGCCGTCAAGATCAGCAAGATCGGGGAGAAGCAATTCTCAGCCACGTTCAATCTGGACAATTGCATTTATTGTGGCCAATGCGCCGATTCCTGCGCAAAAAAAGTGATCTCCATGAGCAAAGAGTTCGAGTTGGCCGCATTTGACCGCTCCACCCTGACAAACACCACGGATAGCGACCCGCCACCGCCTAAGGTGGCAGAAACGAAGCTGAGCAGCGAGGAAGTCGCCTGCGAAACACCAGAAATTCCGGAAACGAAGGCCTAGCACTCCTTCACGACATCTTCCAGCGTCGTCCCCTGGTGTTGCTGGGTATCGGCTCTCAGCTACGAGGGGACGACGCTTGGTCTTTCTCTTTGTTGGAAACCCTCAAGCGGAGCGTGCCTCCCGGCGTGCACCCATTGTGGGGGGCGACCGTGCCGGAGAACCTCTTGCCTATCATCACCCGGCTCCAACCGCGTCAGGTGATCGTCTGCGATGCCGGCGATTTGAGAATGCCGGCGGGGTCGTGGCGCGTCCTTTCCTCACTTGATCTGGCAGACGAGGAAATACTGTCGCACCGGATGCCGATCAAACGACTCGGATTGGAGCTGGAACGCCGATGCGCCTGTCCCGTTGCACTGCTGTTGGTCCAACCGGAACAACTGGAGTTCTCTTTGCAGCTTTCTCTAGAGGTCCGCAACACAGTCCGTCGTCTTTCCCGCCTGATTCGCGCCACCTGGAAGCAATCTAGCGACTGAGCGAATCGGTCCGTTTTTTCAAATTTCCCCGCGATCTCCCCTGGCGGTAGCAGCCGGGGTCGCCTACACTTCAAGAGAACGGACGCACAGATCCGCGAGAGGAGGCAATGTCATGACCAAAACCAAGATTGTGGCGACCCTAGGTCCGGCCACCAGGCCTCGGGAACGGATCGCCCGGCTAATGGACGCCGGCGTCAGCGTGTTCCGGCTGAATTTCAGCCATGGTGATCCGCAGGAACATGCCCAAGCCGCCGAACTGGTGCGTGGTTTGGCGGAAGAGCGTCATCTGGCCATTGCAATCCTGCAGGACCTGCAGGGGCCCAAGATCCGCACCGGCAGCCTGGCTGGGGGTCAGGAGGTCACGCTGCAGGAGGGAGACCATTTTTCAATCACGACTCACCCTATACTCGGAAATGCGAACCTGGTTTCAACCACCTACTCCCTGTTGCCACAAGACGTACGCACCGGAGATCGGATTCTCCTAGACGACGGAAAAATTGAGTTGCGGGTGCTGGAGACCGATCCAAGCACCATCATCACGGTCGTGGTCCAAGGCGGACTCTTGCAGGAACATAAGGGGATCAACCTTCCGGGGGTAGTCATTAGCGCACCGGCTTTGACCCAGAAGGACCGCGCCGATCTGGAATTCGGCCTATCCCTTGGCGTGGACGCGATTGCGTTGAGCTTCGTGCGAAAGCCGGAGGACATCATTGAACTGAAGGAAATCATTCGCGCGCACGGCCAATCTACACCTGTGATCGCGAAACTGGAAAAGCCGGAAGCGTTGGATCACCTGGATGCTATTCTGGAAGCAGCCGACGGGGTAATGGTCGCCCGGGGTGATCTCGGAGTGGAACTCTCGGCCGAAAAAGTTCCTTCGGCGCAGAAAGCGATCATCGAAGCGTCCCATCGCAAACGCAAACTGGTAATCACGGCCACCCAGATGCTGGAATCGATGATTCATGCGCCTCAACCCACCCGGGCCGAGGCGTCCGATATTGCCAACGCGGTGTTCGACGGTACGGATGCACTGATGCTCTCGGGAGAAACGGCCATCGGTGAATTCCCGGTGGAGGCAGGGTTGGCAATGGCAACGATTGCCGGGGAAGCGGAGAGAAATCTAGATCGCTGGGGATACCGCTTTGCGGCAGAGGGCCCCTGCCTGCACTCTTCAGAGGGAGTGGCTCATGCCGCCCTGGACCTGGCGCGGAACATCGATGCGGGAGCCATCGTGGCATTTACCCGGTCCGGCCGGACCGCCCTGTTTTTATCGAAATTGCGGGGCGCGATCCCAGTAATTGCGATGACTCCGAACGCGCAAACGTACCGACGGCTGGCCTTCGCTTGGGGCGTAACACCCCATCTCTGTCTAGAGGTTAGCAGCATGCAGCAAATCCTGGCCGAGGTGGACGCGTTGAAGGGTGTCTTTCCTTCTGTCCAAGCCGGATTCCTGGTAGTGCTGGCCGGCGGCTGGCCGGTCGGAAAGCAATCGCCTACGAATTTCCTGCTGGCGCACGCGATCGACTGAGACGGGCGGGGGGCCGACCACGTGGGAACCTTGGCGTAGTAGACAGCCTGCGGCAGCATGTTTGAACAGCCTGCGGCAGCATGTATCATGTAAGTTTGGGCCAATACGATTCGGGATAGCCTACTGTTTTCGCCCCTATTGCTCCCTCGGGCGATAAATTTGGTGGGCCAGGGCAATCACTATGCGAGCCTCTTCCGCTTCCGTCCAGCCCAGGATGATGGTTTTCTTGTCTTCCAAGGTCTTGTAGATGGTGAAGAAATGCTCAATCTCCAGCAAGCGGTGCTGCGCCAGGTCTTTGAGAGTAAATACCTCGGCGTAGCGCGGGTCGCGGGCGGACACAGCCAGGATTTTCTCGTCCTTTCCTTTTTCGTCCTCCATCCTCAGCATCCCGATCGGGCGGGCTTGTACTACGCAGCCGGGGAAGGTCCCCTCGTCCGACATCACCAGAATGTCCAGCGGATCTCCGTCTGCGGCTTCGGTTTCCACGATGTGGCCGTAATCGTAAGGGTACTGCAGCGGTGAGAACAACACCCGGTCCAGGAAGATCGTTCCGGTTTCCAGGTCCACCTCGTATTTGTTGCGGCTGCCCTTGGGAATTTCTACGATGGCGTGTACCACGTTAGGCGCATTCTCGCCAATCCTTACGTCTTTGAAAGCCATCCGGCACCTCCTCGTTTATAGCTTGATCTTCTCGTCCAGTGTAAGGGAATGGGGAGTGTGAAACCAGGCCTTTTTCCGCAGACGAAACAAGCTCACCACGTATTCCGCGGTGGATACTATCGGGAACAGGCTGTAATAGATCAGGATGAAAGGCAGATTCGGCAGGATGGGAATGCAGGAAAAGAGTACCCCGGAGAACGCGAAGAGGATACCAAAGATGGTGCCGGCATAGGTCATTAGGGGATCGGGTGGAAAGTAGACGATGCCGAAGATAGCGTTGATTCCATTCAGGATCACATAGAGGAGGGAAAGCAAGACGAAGATGGGGTTGAGCATATAGAGCACCATGTCCCACAGGCGGCCGTTGGCCGTGATCAGGCCGCGCCAGAGGCAGGGCCATG
>JAPLHX010000263.1 GCA_026389415.1 Coprothermobacterota bacterium
ATTTTCTCCGTCGCGCCGCTCCTTATATCCGTCTTCATCACGAGAGCTGGGACGGAACTGACCGCATACTTCCGGAGAAACCGATTCCCTTGGGGGCACGGATCATCGCTGCCTGCGAATTCATGGAAGAGCAGGAGTACCATTTGAACGGGAACCGCCAAGCTGCGTTGGCTCAAGTTCAGGCTCGCAGCGGAGGGGACCTCGACCCCCAAGTCGTCCGAATGTTGGCCGTAGTCGTGAAGGATTTGGAACCATGAAACCTCCTACACTGGAGCGGCTATCCGTTTGGTTCCTGACTGGTTTGATCCTGCTGTTTCTCTACCTGCTGGTCCAATGCATCCTCAAGGGACTATTCACTCTCGATTTATTCCTGGTCGCCACTGCAGCACTCCTGTTGCGGTTTTTCGACGTATCGTTTATCGGTCATCTGATCTCGCCCTCCGGTGGAGTGATCCTGGCTGCCTTTTTTATCTTTGGTCCGCTACCGGGTTTACTGGCGATGGTCTTTTCGCTGTTCGGCCTGTTCCTTTTTCGTAGAACACTGAAGTTCAGCCCTCCAGATCTGACAGATGCCCTGGTGCAAACACTGGGCGCATCTGGGGCGGCCGTGCTGGTTCACCAATATGTGATCGGCCCCAGATTGGGGTCGGTCGATCTTTCCACCTATTCCCTGACGTTGTTCCTCAGTTTGGCAGGCACGATCGCCGTTTATTATCTGACTGCCGCACTTCTGACGATCCTGATCCGAACCTCCTCCGGAGGGGATCCCAGACGCCTTGTGGGAACGCTGTGGCACCCGCTCTATCTGGCGGTTTTCTGCGTGCTGGGCTTGTCCACGATCCTACTGGTGCCCGTTTATTTCCAACTGGGTGTAGCGGGTTTGTTGCTCGGCTTACTTCCGCTCTGCGTGTTTTTCTATGCAGTCCGGCTTTACCTTCGCATGCGGGATGTTTACCGCCAAGCTTTGCAAGCCCTAGTCAGCTCCATCGAAGCGATGGATCCTTACACCCATGGCCATTCCGATCGTGTCGCCAATTTATGCATCGAGATCGGACGGCGGTTGGGTTTCGGCGAGAACCGCTTGCGTTTATTGGAGTATGCTGCCTATCTGCACGATATGGGGAAGGTGACGATTGACCCGGCGATTCTGCACAAAAAGGGATCCCTTACTGAAGTGGAGTGGGCCGTGATCCGTTCCCATCCGTCGGAAGGGGCGGAGATCCTCAAACCCGTCGGCTTCTTGCACAAGATCTTGCCCTGGATTGCCCATCACCACGAGAAAGCGGATGGAACGGGATATCCGGAAGCTCTCCCTTTGGAGCGGACGCCACTGGAAGCCCGGATCATTTCCGCGGCAGATGCCTTTGATGCCATGGTATCCGACCGTCCCTACCGAGCCGCTCTATCGATCGAGGAAACCGTGCAGGAGATGCGGCGAAACCAAAACACCCAGTTCGATGCCCGGATCGTCAGCATCATTTGTCAGTTGGTGGCGTCTGCTGATTTTGTCCGGTGGTGGCGGGAACGACTTCCCTTATGACCAGGACAGTGAGGGAACCGCCGGCGAGGAAACTGTCCCTCCGACGCGGTTTCATACTGGGCCCGGAGGAAAAAGTGCTGGTGATTGAGGACGTCATCACCAAAGGTGGCTCTCTGATGGAAGCGATTGATGTCTGCAAGAAATACGGGGCTAACGTAGTCGGTGCGGGTGCCATCATCGATCGCTCGATCCTTCCGCTGGGTTTCGGCGTACCGATATCCTCCCTCCTGCGACTGGAAATCCAGACCTGGAAGAAAGAGGAATGCACGCTGTGCCGGCAAGGAATCCGCTTGGTCAAGCCGGGGAGCGGGGAAATCCCCCTGCTTTCCTAACGGGGTGACAGATCAGCCTGCGGCAGCATGTCCTGGCACAACGACAACAGACCATCGCGCACATCTCTATGGCCTTCACCGTGGTGCTATGGGGGAATGCGTTTGTCGCGATCCGGATCGGTTTGGTGGAATTGTCGCCATTGGGGCTAACCCTGTTGCGATTCTTGCTAGCCTCTGTCTCGTTTTTATTGGTGTTCCTCCTGACCCTCCGTCGGGTACCCCTGCCTAGGAAATCCGATCTCCTTCCGCTTGGGCTGATGGCCATCCTGGGAGGGGCGGGTTATCATTTGCTCTTAAATATCGGCGAGCAATCGGTCACAGCCGGCAGCGCCAGCTTAATCATCGGTGCCACGCCAATCTTCACCGCTTTATGGACCCCGCTCTTCTTTCGGGAGCGGCTGGGCTTCTGGCAGGGCATCGGGATCCTGGTCGCCTTCGGGGGATTGTTTCTGGTCTCTTGGAAGGGAAGCCAGGGTTTAGGCACCTCCAATTGGCTGGGTATTCTGGCCGTACTGGGTGCGATGTTGGGTTGGTCCTTTTATCCCTTTCTTTCCCGCCCCTTGGTGGCCCGCCGTGGACCGCTTTTCGTCAGTGCCTACACCCAATTCCTGGCGCTGCCATTGTTGTTGCCTTGGGAGGGAGTTGGTTTCTATTGTTCCCTGCCAACCCTCTCTCCCCTGGTCTGGGGATCTGTCATCTTTCTAGCGCTTTTCTGCACGGTATTGGGTTACATTGTCTTCAACCGTTCTCTGCAGGTTCTGGGTGCCACCGCCACATCCTCCTACCTTTACCTACCTCCGGTGGTGGCTGTGTTCTTCGGCTGGTTGTTGTTGGGAGAACCCATCAACATTTTCCTTCTGTTCGGCGCAGCCCTCGTGATCGGTGGCGTGGTGCTGGTAAATGCTGCCGCTTCCCGCCCCGCCGCCAAAACGGAATCGGCGAACCAGAATCTTAGCCGGTAACCGGCGAGATCCCCGCCAGTGGCAGAAAATGAAAAATCGCGTCGCCAATCCGCTGGGTTTCCTGCAAACCCTGCCGCAGCTCAAAATTCCATGAATCGCAGACGACAACGGATCCAGACTAACCTGTCCATGCTCTTAGTGATGCTCTTTTGGGGCAACGCTTATTGGAGCTTGAAGGTTCTACTGCGGGAGTTGTCACCCTTTGATGCGGCCACGCTGCGTATTCTCTTTTCTTCGGTTTTTTATCTGGTGGCCTTGCTGGTAATGTATCGGCGGGTTCCACTGCCGCGCCGGCAAGAGCTTCCCGTCCTCTTTTTCGCCTCCCTGGCGGGTGTCTTGGGCTACCATATGCTCTTGACCATCGGCCAGCAGCAGATCACTTCCGGCATGGCCAGCCTGTTGGTGGGCTCCAGTCCGATTTTCACCGGCATCCTGGCTGCGCTGGTGTTGAAGGAACGGTTGGGGTGGGCCAAGATCGTGGGGATCCTGATTTCCTTTGCCGGGATTTTTGTGATCAGTTGGAAGGGATCGGGATTGGATTTCGCCCACCTGGGCGGGGTATTGATCGTACTGGCCGCTTCTCTGTCGTGGTCCGGTTATGTGACCATGGTCCGGGGAGTGCAATCCTCTTCTCCGCTGTTAATCTCCGCCTATTCTCATTTCTTTCCCTGTTTGCTCTTGTTGCCATGGAGCGGCGGACCGATCACTGCCCTCGGGAAGCTCTCCGGTGCCGCTTGGGGAGCCCTGTTTTTCCTGACGTTTTTCAACATGTTCCTCTGCTACATTCTCTACAACCGGGCGGTACGGATTCTGGGAGCGGCCACGACTGCCTCCTACCAATACTTGACGCCCGTGATCGCCCTCTTTTCCGGCTGGCTGATCTTGGGGGAACCGCTGACGTTGTTCTTGATCGGGGGCGCGGTGTTGGTGATTGCCGGGGTATTTCTGACCAATCGACCCTCGCCGGAGCGGGATTCCGCCTGAGATTGGGTTCGAAGGGAACGCATGCTAGGATGAGTGCATGACAAAGCGCACAGGAACGGTCGTGGTGGCCCTACTGATCCTGGTCGCAGTCCTGGTCTATGGATTCTGGCCGCGCCATGGATTCTACCCAGTGGAACTGGCTATCTACATCCGTGGAAGCACCAGCGAGTACTCCGTGATCAACCAGGAATTGATCGACGGACAGCGGACTTTAGAAGTCGGTTTAGACGAACGATTCCAGGGCAGTGCCCTTAACAACAACCTGATGGTCAGTGCGGATCGCCATGATCTGCGGTTCCTTTACAGCCGCGACGGACGGGAATTGAACCGGATGGATTTCGCTTTTGCCGGATCCGAAGCCCAAGGCAAGGTCTTGACCGTTACGATCGACGCCGATCGAATTGTCGCCATCGTCTGGGAGAACCGCTAGATGGTGATTCCCCTCTGGGATCTGAATCGGCGCCGGACATTCCCGGTGGTGACGGTGACCCTGATTGCGGTCAACCTGGCCTTCTTTCTCTATCAACTCAACCTGGGATTGGATACCCAAGCTGGCATCGATTTCGTCAATCTCTATGGCACAATCCCCTCCTTAATTCTGTCCGAAGAGAATCTGAATGCGTTGATCAGTTCGATGTTCCTTCATGGCGGCTGGATGCACCTTCTGGGAAACATGTTTTTCCTTTGGGTGTTCGGCGACAATATCGAAGATTTCCTGGGTCCCGTACGATACATCCTTTTCTACCTGTTGACTGGAGTGGCGGCCAGTCTCAGCTACATCCTCTTCTCCGGCTCGTATCCCTACATGCCGATGCTGGGAGCCTCCGGAGCCATCTCGGGGGTGATGGGCGCGTACATTTATCTCTTCCCCAGTGCTCCGATCATCACGCTGATTCCATTAGGCTGCTTTGCCAACTTGATCCCATTGCCGGCCTGGCTATATTTGATCATCTGGTTCGGCTCGCAGTTCCTGATCGCCTCCTCCACCGGCGTGGCTGTCCAGGCACACATCGGTGGCTTTCTGGCAGGAATCCTGCTCGTGGTCCTGTTCGCTTGGGGCAAGCGGCCGATGACGCCAGGCCCGCGCTGGAATCCGCCCCGCCAGTCTTTGCCACCGGTTGACCCTGGAAGCGGCACCTGATAGATTGACGGGCAATATCCCGCAGAATGTCCGGGAAGGAGAGATCGAAATGGTGGAAGAATTCGTCACTGCAATTCCAAAGAAATCGGTCGATTTTGCCGACTGGTACGTGCAGATCGTGCGCCGGGCAGAGCTGGCCGATTATACCCCGATCAAGGGCTGCATGGTCTATCGGCCTTACGGTTACGGCATCTGGGAATTGATCAAGGACGCCCTGGATCGAAGGTTGAAAGCTACCGGTCACCAGAACGCCTATTTTCCCCTTTTTATCCCGGAAAGCTTTCTGACCAAAGAAGCGGAACATGTGCAGGGATTCGCTCCCGAAGTAGCCTGGGTAACTCATGGCGGAGACGAGGAGCTGGAAGAGCGCCTGGCCATTCGGCCGACTTCCGAAGCGATTGTCATGCCAATGTACGCCAAGTGGGTTCGTTCCTATCGTGACTTGCCGATCCTGATCAACCTTTGGAACAACGTGGTGCGCTGGGAAAAAGTCACCCGCTTGTTCTTGCGAACCACCGAATTCCTCTGGCAGGAGGGGCATACCGTCCATCGTACGGCTGAGGATGCCATGGAGGAAACCCTTCGTATCTTCGGGATCTACCAGGATTTGGTCGAGAACGAGCTGGCGATCCCCGTCCTCGTGGGGCCGAAATCCGCACAAGAGAAGTTCGCCGGCGCGCAGGCGACGTACGCCCTGGAAGCGATGATGCCGGATGGCCGGGCGCTACAGTGTGGTACATCTCACTACTTCGGCCAGAATTTCTCGCAGGCCTTCGACATCAAGTTCCTGGATTCCGATGGGGAGCAAAAACACGCTTGGTCCACATCCTGGGGAGTCTCCACCCGCCTGATCGGGGGTTTGGTGATGACGCACGGAGACGATTCCGGTTTGATTCTGCCGCCGCGGGTAGCTCCGATCCAGGTGGTGGTCGTACCGATCTTTTATGGCTCGGAAATGGCGGAAGTGATCGCCAAGGCCGAAGAGTTGGCCAAAGCGTTAGAAGATGCGGGAATCCGAACGAAGTTGGACGCCCGCGACGAATACACTCCCGGGTGGAAGTTCAGCGAATGGGAACTGCGAGGCGTACCGCTGCGTCTGGAAATCGGGCCGCGTGACCTGCAGGCACAACAGGTGGTGCTGGTGCGACGGGACAACCGCAAGAAAGAGAAGGTAGGCTGGGACAACCTGCTAGCAAGGGTGCCGGAGATACTGAAGGATCTACAGGCCGCACTGTTGACCCGGGCCAGAGAATTCCTTAGAGCAAGCATCTATCGCACCAAGGAATACGGCGAATTCGTTTCGATCATGGAAAGCCGGCGTGGCTTCCTGCTTTCCCCCTGGTGCGGCGAGGCCAGTTGCGAGGACAAGATCAAAGCGGAAACCACCGCCACGATCCGCTGCATCGCCGAGCAGGAGGACGCCGTGGGGGCAGCCTGCATCGCTTGCGGTCACCCGGCGCAAGCCTGGGCTTATTTCGCGAAATCGTATTGAAGATAGAAGCCAGAATGCAGGGGTCTCGACTATGAGTACCTTCAGGCTTTCTTCCCCAGCAGGTTCAGGATCTGGGTAAACAACACGGCCCCCACGATCATCCAGAAGAGCAGGCATAGGTTATAGAGCACCGGCAGGTCAATCCAAAGCCGGAAGACGGTGCCGCAAACCCAGTCCACCAGAAACGCTCCGATCACTCCTACGAAAGCGAACAACCCGATGCCCCCCGTGACCCGCCGAGTAGTGAAGAACCCCGTCACTAGTCCAATCAGGCCTCCTACGACCAGGATAGCTAACCAATGCCAGACGCTTAGGATCATCTAGATCTCCCTTATCCTTTAATTACGCCCAGGGGGCGCATTTTGGCCACACGACGGGAAAGACCGGCACCGACCACGGCTTCCACCACCTGGGTCACGTCCTTGTAAGCTTCCGGTGCTTCTTCCACCAAAGTCTGGCGACTTCGTGCCATCACGAGAATTCCCTTCTGCTTCAACTGCGCCAGCAGCTCATCCGCGCGTAGTTGCCGTTTGGCCTCGCCTCGGGACTTCACCCGTCCCGCTCCGTGGCAGGTGGACCCAAACGATTCCTGCATGGCCCGTTCGGTACCCACCAGGAGATAGGAATAGCGCCCCATATCGCCGGGGATCAGGACAGGCTGGCCGGACTTGGCAAAACGAGGGGGTAACTCCGGATGTCCCGCCGGAAATGCACGCGTGGCTCCCTTGCGGTGCACGCAGAGCTGCACTAGCTTCCCCCCCACCATGTGTTGCTCAAGCTTGGCCACATTGTGCGCCACGTCGTAGACGACCTGCAACCCCAACCGTTCTTGCGGCAAAGCGAAGGTTTGCTGGAAGGCTTCGCGAACCCAGTGCGTGATCAGTTGGCGATTGGCCCAGGCATAATTAGCCGCACAGGCCATCGCGGCCAGGTAGGTCCGCCCTTCCTCCGAGTGGACCGGGGCACAGGCCAGTTGCCGGTCCGGCAGGGAAATAGCGTATTTTCGAACCGCCTTCTGCATCACTTCGATGAAATCGGAGCAGACCTGGTGACCAAACCCGCGGGACCCGGTGTGGATCATCATGACGATTTGTTCGATTTGGTCGAACCCGAAGGCCTGCGCCGTCTCCGGCTCATAAATCTCCACCACTTCCTGCACTTCCAGGAAATGGTTGCCTGCGCCCAGGCTGCCAACTTGAGAGAGTCCGCGCTCTCGAGCCTGGGAGGAAACCACTTCCGGGTTCGCGTCCAACAGGAAACCCCCCGATTCGGTGGCCTCCAGATCTTCCTTGCGACCGAAGCCTTTTTCCACCGCCCAGTGTGCTCCTTTACGCATCAAGGCGTCCATCTCCCGTTTCTCCACTCGAATCTTACCCTGGGAACCCACACCACAAGGGACATTGGCAACTATGCGAGCGATCAGGTCTGCCAGGCGTCCTTTCAGGTCGGGGGCACGTAAGTGGGTGGACAGCAGCCGAACCCCACAATTGATGTCGTACCCGACCCCGCCGGGGGAAACCACTCCCGTTTCCACATCAAATGCGGCCACGCCACCGATGGGGAAGCCGTAGCCCCAGTGGATATCCGGCATGGCCAGCGACGCGCTGACGATCCCGGGCAGGCAGGCTACGTTTGCCACCTGTTCCGCGGCATCTTCGGCCAAGATCTCGGGCAGTAGCGCATCAGAGGCCACAATCAAGCCAGGTACCCGCATCCCGCTCTTGTAATCTTTCGGGATGCGGAAGTGGTAGTCATCCAGTCTTTCAAGCGTTCCTTTCCAGGGCATCGGATCTCCTCTCTTCGATCTTAACGAACCCGGAAAAAAAGATACAATAAGCGCCATGAGTCGTCGACGAATTCCAGTGATCTTCTTGGTGGTTTTGCTCTTGCTTTCGCTCTCGCTGGCCATCGCAAACAGCCAGGGGGTAGAGGAACCGGGCCAGTATCCGCCCCTGGTTCTGCCCAAGGCCTCTCATGTTTTGTTTGTATTGCCGCATCCGGATGACGAAACGCTCCCCAGCGGCGGCTTGGTCAGCGACCTGGCCAAACAAGGCGTGAAGGCCACCTTCCTCTATCTCACCAATGGCGAATCCTTCCAATGGGCGGCTCAGGAAGAGCTGCAGAAGTCCCTGCTTTCTCCCCAGGATTACCTGGAATTCGGCATCCTCCGGCAACAAGAACCACGAGCCGCATTGGCAGAACTGGGATATCCCAAAGCGGAGATCCTCTTCCTGGGCTATCCGGACAAGTCGCTGGAGAAAATCTGGCTGGAGCACTGGTCAGCCCAAAATCCATTGGTCTCTCCAGAACTCCGCACTAGCATCAGTCCGTACGAGAATTCCTTCCACCCGCACCAAGCGTTTGCCGGAGAGAACATCCTGGAGGACCTGAAGGAGGTTCTGCGGCAGCAGAAACCGGATTTGATCTTCGCTCCTACCGCTTTGGACTCGCACGCCGACCACTGGGCCACCTACGGATTCCTCTCCCTGGCTTTGGAAGAGATGCGATTACGAGAGGGAATCGCGCCTCCCCCAACGTTCCTCTACCTGGTTCACAGGGGAGATTGGCCCAACAAGCACGGCAAGGAACCCGACAAACAACTGCCTCCACCCAAGGCGATGCGCCGGATTGGCACCTGGATGGTGTATCCCCTTTCTCTGGAGGCACAGGCCGCAAAAGAACGAGCCATCGCCTGTTACCAAACCCAGCGCCACTTGGGAGAGAGCTACATCTATTCTTTTATCCGCGCCAACGAGCTGTTTCTGCGGCTGGATACGCCGCCACTGGACGGAGAGGTACGGGTGTTGGAACCCACGGAAGATACCTTTTGGCGCAAAGTGCTGGGCGGGGCCGACTTCTCTGCTTTGACGTTCGCCTGGGATCAAGGCCTACGCACCCAGATCGAGATGCGGACGGGTTGGCCGACCTGGGGGTCTACAGATCTTCACCTGGCATTGGTCTACCAAGATCATACCGATTTCCTGGACGCAACGCGCAGCGACTTGTCCGCGCTTCCCTCTGGCAGTTCCTTGGTGCGGGAGGGACCGCTCTTACGGCTCACGATTCCCCTGGCCGAACGCCCGCAAGCGATCCTGGCCAGTTTTGCCAGTTATGCGCCCTTCTGGGTGGATCGTACGGCTATTTGGCTTCTTAGGACCCCGTAACCGGACCTTTGTAAGCGGGGTAGACTGTGCCATTCTCCTCGGCCCAGATCACCAGACCGATTAAGCCGGGGCCGGTGTGGACGGTCAACGTGCCGCTCAAGGGAGAGAGGTGGATCTCCGCCGGCCCAAAGCGCTGGCGCAATGCCTCCACAACCTGCTGGCCTAGTTGAAACGTATCGGCTTCGTGCACGGCCAGCTTCAGTTGGGCTTTCGGGTAACGCTGTTGCACTTCCCCGGCAATGTCCATCAACCTCTGCTGGGCTTTCTTGCTGGTGCGGACCTTCTCCAGCACGTCGATCTGCCCGTCGCGAATGATTAGGATCGGCTTGATTTGCAGGATGGAGCCCAACAGGGCTTGCGCGCCGCCGATGCGGCCGCCTTTCTTCAGGTACTCCAGGGTATCGACGGCGAACATCACCCTGACACCATCCTTGACGGCGTTCATCCGGGCCAGGACCTCCGCCTTGCTTTTGCCGGCCCGGAGCGCCCGCGCGCCTTCTATCGCCACAAAACCCAAGCACATCCCACTGCTTTCCGAATCGAGCACCTCAATGTCGCCATCAAGCATTTGTTTGGCTGCCTGGGCCGAGGCCACGGTGCCAGAGAGTTTGGTGCCAATGTGGGCGGAGATGATGGAATATCCCTGATCCAGCCAGGGCTTGTAGGCTTCCGCGAAATCCCCGGCGGACGGTTGGGAGGTCGTAGGCACTTTGGACGCCGCGGCCAGCTTCGTGTAGAATTCCGCGTTGGTGATATCGATCCCTTCCTTGAAGCTTTTGTCACCAAATTGGATGTAGAGGGGGACAATGCCAATCTCTGGATATTGAGCTAAGATGGCCGGGGGGATGGATGCAGTCGAATCCGTGATAATCTTGATCTTCTCCATGGTTTCTCCTTGTCATAACCAGGAGCAGAAAAACATCCCGCGGTTCCGTCTAATGGTTAAACCGATTCCAACCAACAAACCGATGACGGGCTTAGGCATCTCTACTCTGGTTTTTGATTTATAATTTGACCAACTGTGACCAATCAGAAGTTGCAGGTAAAACGGATCATTCGCGGACAGGGGAAGAAGAAACGGAATCTTCCCGCCGATCTGATTTATGCCGGAAGCTGATTGCTCCTTGCATTGAGCTGCTTCTTTTTTCTGCGGCCGGCCGCCACCGAGACAGATGTATTCGGGCTGAACGGGGTAATCGGGGCGGGTTACCAGGGATAAACCCCGACGAGTTCACCCACCCCTTCCTTGCAACCGACCACCACCGCAACAACCACCGTCTTGAATTCATCGCCTTCCCCCTCCTTCACACCGACAACTACAACCACCGCCACAACCATCGCCTTGAATTCATCGCCTTCCCCCTCTCCGTCGGAGTCCCCCTCGGAATCAGGATCGCCTTCCCCTTCCTCTTCGGAATCCCCCAGCGCTTCCGTATCCCCAACACCCACAGAATCGCCCCCCCAAAGCCCCACACCTACAGTCATTGCTTCTGGGGTCTTTATCGCGATCATCATCGACGACATCGGCTACAACTACGGCTACGAGGTCCAAGCTTTAATCGCCTCCCCTTTTGCGATTACGCTGGCCATCCTACCGGAAGTGGAGTACGGTCCCCAGATTGCCAAGGATGCGGGAGCCCAGGGCAAGGAGGTGATCATGCACCTGCCGATGGAAAAGGCCCTGGACATGCCGGGAACCATCTACACCTGGATGGGGGAACAGCAGATTCGGGATCTGCTGGCGGCCGACATCAATGACGTGCCGGGTGCAGTAGGGATCAACAATCACATGGGAGTATCCGGAACGTCCGATCCGGCCACGATGAGGGTGGTGATGTCCTTCGTGCGCGAGCGGGGATTGTTCTTCGTGGATTCCGGGGTCACCGGCAGCTCGGTGGTGTCCCAAATGGCCGCGGAGCAAGGGATGCCGGCGTTGGTGCGCGACGTCTTCCTCGATCATGAAGAAGGCCTTGGCTACATCCGCGGTGCGCTGAATCACCTGCGGGGGATAGCGCTGGAAAAGGGATTCGCCATCGGCATCGGCCACATTAGGAGCGAGGGGATCATCAACCTGATCAACGAGGCGGCGGCCGCCTGGGCCGCAGAGGGGATCCTGCTGGTCCCCGTCTCCCACCTGCTCCATTTCGTCAGGGGCTAGCAGGGTGCGGTCCGCCGGGAAAACCCTGACAGAGCTATGGGCGCAGGTCCGTGCTTGCCGGCGCTGCCAGGAGGAAGGGTTCATTCCCCGCGCGGCTCCCGTGTTCTCTCCGGTATTTCCTACCCGTTGGATGCTGATCGGGCAAGCGCCGGGGACCGTGGAGGAATCCGTCGGACTGCCGTTCTCCGGCCGCGCGGGCAGTAGCCTTTTCCGCTGGCTGGCGGAGGCGGGATGGCCAGAGACGGAGTTTCGCCAAACGGTGCACATGGCCGCCCTGACCCGCTGCTTCCCCGGGAAAAACCCCAGCGGAAAAGGAGATCGAGCCCCCAGCGCTGCCGAATTGGCCCTTTGCCGCCCCTACCTGGAGCAAGAACTGGAATGGCTGGAACCGAAACACGTGATTCTGGTGGGAACGATGACCACAGTCACCTTCTGGCCGAAGGAGACGCTGGTTTCCGCCGTGGGTCGCATTCTGGCGACACAAAGTACGGATTGGATTTGCCTGCCTCACCCTTCCGGCACCAGCCGCTGGTTGAACCGGCCGCTGCACCGGGAGAAACTTCGGCAGGCTCTGGCCCACATCCGGGAGCTTCGCGGTGCTAGAGATTGACGATTCCGGTTGGGGTTGCCCAATTGGTGGGGTACTGATTGGAGTCCTGCGACGGGAAAGCGAAGAGTATTTAACAGGCCTGATCCCGGTGGGGTACTTTCAGGGCCCCAGCTACCAAAAACTGGCATACCTGGCCAAGACCAAGAGCCTGATAAAGGACCTGATCGGTCGCTTGAAGGTCGGGTCACGGGAACAAATCGTAGTCTGTCCGGGTCCCCTCTTCCGCGATTTCCGGACCTACCTGTTCGAGAACAAATTTAATTTTCGTGTGCGACCGATCAGTGGAGCGCTGCAGTTGCTGGTGGAGAAGTCTTTCGCGCAATACTTAAACGGTCTTGGCATCCCCACGGACCTGCTGACGCGCTACAACTTCCGCCATGCTGGGGGCCGGTTTCATGCCTTACTGCACTGGGTAGCCGAAGCGTGGCCCGAGCGATTGGCCGTCTGTAAAACGGGCTGGCCTTCCTGGCCGAAATGGGCCCAGGAGATCGAACGGGAACGAGCAAAGTTCCAAACGGACGAAGAGGCTACATGACCATGCAGGTCATGGTGGCGACCACGCCCTCGATCTGATGGATCTTCGACGTGACCAAATTGGACATCACCGAGGGATCGTCCGTCTCGATCACCGCGATCACATCATAGGGTCCGGTCACCACATCCGCAATCTTCACCTCTGGCACCGACATCAATTCCTTTTGCACATGCGGGATGGAGCCCACTTCCGCATCAATCAAAACGTACGCTTTCATCGCTTGTCCCTCCTTGCCATTATTGTAGCAGGTAATTTCGCCTAAGGCGTCAATCGGTGGATGTCGCGGGGAAATAGAGCCGCCTGGCGGATGTTTTCCAAGTGGAGCAACTTGATCGTGAGACGCTCCGCACCGATCGCCAGCCCGCCATGCGGCGGCAACCCGAAGCGGAAAGGCTCCAGGTAATAGCTAAAGGAGTCCGGATTT